>CAYIQK010000092.1:0-5893 GCA_964365515.1 uncultured Planctomycetales bacterium
TCGCCGTTTTTATTGTTTGAACAAATTTCTATTGTCTTGTAGAATAACGGTTTAAGTGAACGAGTCGATCCCCCGGATACTTCGATTCCCTCCGAAGGAGCAAACGAACAGGAGGCATTTTTATGAAAAAAGAGATCATTGTCCAATTAAATAAAACGTTTGAAGAGTCGGCTTATACCCAGAACGGCGTTGAATACTGGATGGCGCGGGATTTGCAGAGGCTGTTGGATTATTCGGAGTGGCGTAATTTTCTACAGGTCATCGAGAAAGCAAAGACGGCTTGTTTGAATTCCCGGCAGAATGTATCCGACCATTTTGTTGACGTCAACAAAATGGTCAAGCTTGGATCGGGAAGTGAGCGGGAAGTCGATGACATCATGCTCACCCGCTACGCCTGTTATCTCATCGCCCAGAACGGCGACCCCAGAAAAGAACAGATCGCCTTTGCCCAGAGTTATTTTGCCATTCAGACCCGTCGGCAGGAATTATTGGAAGAGCGCATCGCGTTAGTGGAGCGGCTGCGGGCGCGGGAAAAGCTGGCTGATACCGAATCCGAACTTTCCGGGACCTGCTGGGAAAAAGCGGCATAAGGCCCGAATCATTGCCTCCGGAGGAAGACATCAAAAAACTGGAACGCCGGCTCAGCTCCGAGGGAAAGAAAATCGCCAAAGGCGTGAAACAGTTAAAAGATCATTCTTCCAGGGAATGAAGCAAATTTTTGCAGCGTGAACTAAGAAGGAGTAAGAATTGCGCATAATCTTTGCCATCCACGGGATCCGCGGCACCGGAAAAGGAGTGGCTGGATATTATCGCGCGATGACAAGGCCCGCCGCTTGCCTAAAACCACTATGAACACACACAGTAAACAATTGCAGGAAAAGCTTTGGGCCGCGGCACAACAGCTTCGCGCGAACGGCGGTCTTAAGCTTAATGAAATATCCGAGCCCATTCTCTGGTTTATTTTTTTGAAATTTGCCGACGTACGGTTTAAGAAAATGCAAAACAGTAACCCTTGAAGACATCCGCGCCAACGACTATTCGCTCAACCCCGGGCGTTATGTGGAGATCGTGGAAAAGGAAATGGACGACGCGGATTTTGACGCGCGGATGAAAGAGTTGATGGGGGAATTTACAAACTTGACTGCCGAAGCGCACGCGCTGGAGAAGAAGATTCAGGAAGGTTGGGGGAAAGTCACATGAAGAATGCTGTCACGCATTTTAAGACAAAAGAATATCGGAAGTTTATAGATGATATCAAGTCGAGGATCCGGGCGGCCCGGATCAAAGCATCTTTATCGGTTAACGCCGAATTGATCCATCTGTATCTGGATATAGGCCAATCTGTGGTGGAACGGCAGAAGAAAGACGGATGGGGGGCGTCCATCATTGAACAGATGTCGCGGGATATTCAAAAAGATTTTCCGGGGATCGAAGGATTTTCCGCCTCAAATATATCAAGAATGCGTGCGTTTTATCTTGCCTGGAAGGATATAAATTCAATTTCGGCACAGGCTGTGCCGAAAAAGGCCGATTTCTTGTCGCGCATCCCCTGGGGGCATCACGTTGTTCTTCTGTTTAAAATCAAGGATTCTTCGGAACGTGTTTGGTATCTTCAAAAAGCTTTTGAAAATGGATGGTCGAGGCCTGTTCTTATCCAGCAGATCGAAAACGACGCCTATTCCCGTCAGGGAAAGGCCGTTACGAATTTTAAGGCCACCTTGCCGCCGTTGCAATCCGATCTCGCCCGGCAGATCATCAAAGACCCGTATAACTTTGATTTTCTAACGTTAAAGGACGATTATAACGAGCGCGTCCTTGAAGCCGCGCTCATTGATGAGGTACAGAAATTCTTGCTGGAGTTGGGGACCGGGTTCTCGTTCGTGGGGCGTCAGGTCCATTTAGAGGTGGGAGACCAGGATTTCTACATCGATCTGCTTTTTTATCATCTAAAGTTGCGTTGTTTTATCGTGATTGAGTTAAAGACGGAGACGTTCAAGCCGGAGTTTGCCGGAAAGATGAACTTTTATCTGTCGGCCGTGGATGACCTGGTGCGGCATGTGGATGATCATCCGTCGATCGGGATTATTTTATGCAAGACCCGTAACAAGGTGATTGCCGAATATGCCCTGCGTGACGTGAAAAAGCCCGTTGGTATTTCCAGTTATGTGACGCGCCTGGTCGAAAAACTGCCGCAAAAGTTTGTTGGCATGCTTCCGAGCGTGAAAGAAATTGAAAAGGAATTGTCTTTTCAAAAGAAGGGGAAGAAGGGGTAAAGGTTGCGCGTCATTTTTTGCCGTCCACGGGATCCGCGGCGCCGGGAAAGAATGGCTGGATAAAGCCCGATTGTGTGTTTGACAATCATCCTGTAATATGTTACAGTAACTACTGTAAATAATGCAGAGCGACAGACTATGATCAACTTGCGTTCCAAAATCACACAAAAGGTCCTGGGGTATTTTTACCTCCACGAAGACGCCGAAATGTACATCAATGAAATGGCCCGCCGGTTCGGTCTGGACAGCGGTAATCTCACCCGGAAACTCGAAGAGCTGGAAGGCCAGGGGATCCTCAAGAGCCAATGGAAGGGGGCCCAGCGGTATTATGCGCTGAATAAGGAATTTTCGCTTTATCAGGAATATAAGAAGATCATCAAAAAAACCGTCGGTTTTGAAGAGATCCTGCGCGCTTCTTTAAGATCCCTTGCCGGGGTTCGGCAAGCCGTTGTCTTCGGCTCTTACGCGGCTGATCGAATGGATCAAAAAAGCGATATTGATCTGTTGGTTGTGGGTGATCATAGCACGGTCGAGCTGCAAAGGCTGATCGCCCGGATCCAGAAAACCATTGACCGTGAGATAAATTGTATCAGCATGACCGACACAGAATACCGCGAAAAGCAAAAGAAAGACCCGTTCTTAAAATCCTTAAAAAGTAAACCCCATCTTGACCTCTTATGACCCGGTTTGAGAAAGAATATTTTCAGCCGTTTCCATTCAGCGACAGAGAGATCGACCGCTATTTTCAAAACGCTTTACGTGACTTCAAGATCGCCCAAACGGATCCCTACATGGAAGTGCGTTTTACGTATTGTTACCAGGCCTTGATCAAGGCAGGCATCGCCCTGATCGCCAAGGTTGGCCAGGTCAAGGTCAGAAGTGTCGCCGGACACCATATCCAGGTATTGACGAAAATGAGCAAATTATTGAATGATCCGGATATTCTCACCATCGGTAATGCCATGCGGATGAAGCGTAATCTGGACCTTTACAGCGGCGGCGAGTTCATCAGCAAGAAAGAAACCGGCGATTATATCCATTTTACGAAGCAAGTCATCGACCAGATTGGAAAAGTCATTAAGGCGCAGGGGAAGGAGTAAACCTTGCGCGTCATTTTTGCCGTCCACGGGACCCGCGCCGCCGGAAAAGAATGGCTGGATATTATTGCGGGGTAAATAAAGAGCGCTGCCGACGTTAATGCCATTTATTGGGATATCGAAAGGTTTTTATTATGCCTCCTGAAGCATTCTCCAGAGTTTTGATCGACGAAGCCCTGAAATCCTCCGGCTGGGATCTGGCAAAGAATGTTCATTTTGAACTTACTGGATCGCAAGGCCGGAGGGCTGACTATATTTTGATGGGGAAGTATGGCGCGCTGTGTGTTCTTGAGGCAAAATCTCTCCAGGCAGATCCTTACGATGCGAAAGATCAGGCTTTGGGTTACGCGGAAAATATGTCGGCGCCTTTTATTATTCTTTCCAACGGCAAAGAACATTGGTTCTGGAATCACACGCGCAAAGATCAAGACGCTTACCGTATCGAGCGGATGCCTTCCCCGGAAGATCTGGAACGCGTTCGCCTCAAAAACCTTCAACCCCCTCGCCCGTTGATGAGCGAAGTGATCGCTCCTCAATATCTTAAGCCTTTTAAATCCGATGTTGTTGTCCGCGGGTACCAGATCAAAGCTCTTGATGTCATATCCGGTCAATTTGACAATGAAAAACGCAGAAAGTTTCTGCTCGAAATGGCGACCGGCACCGGCAAGACCTTGCTGTGCGCCGCGCTCATTCGTCGGTTTTTGGCAACTCAAAACGCCGAGCGGGTTCTTTTCATCGTCGACCGCATAGAACTTGCCAGACAGACGCTGGAAGAATTTAACATTTATCTTTCCGAATACAAGCCCGTGCTCTACAAAACGGCCCGCCGCAGGCCGGGAGAATTACTTGGATCTTCGGTTGTCGTCGCGACACTGCAGTCGTTAATGGTCGATCGCCGCTACCGCGAGGAATTTACCCCGTTTCATTTCGACCTGGTCGTCAATGACGAAGCGCACCGCTCCATTTATGGAGACGCCCGCGAAGTGGTCCAGTTCTTTCAGGCGACGCGCGTGGGGTTGACGGCGACCCCCAAAGCATACCTCAAGAACGTGGACATCGGGAAACTTGGGCAGGAAAATCCGAAAGCCCTGGAGGCCCGCCAGCTTCGGGACACCTACCGGTATTTTGGCTGTGAGCCGGGCTTCCCGACTTACCGTTACGATATCATCGACGCGGTGAAAGACCCCGAAGGCCCATTTCTTTGTCTCCCGAAGATATTCGACCTTCGCTCGGACATAACGACTCAAGCCCTGGATGAGTCTGGTTGGTCGGTCGTGATCAACGAGCAGGAGGAGAATTACAAAATCCAGGATTTGGAGCGCAAGATATTCACCCCCGCCCGCAATCAGGTCATGTGTGAATCCTTGCTGAAAGATGCCCAGCGCGATCCTGAAAAAAAGATCGGGAAGACCATCGTTTTCGCGGTCAACCAGGACCACGCGACCACATTGACCAAGATATTCAACGCCTTGCAGCCCGGCATCGCGATGACGATCACTTCACGCATCCCGGGTTCAAGCGAGCTGGCCAAGGAATTCCGCGACGGCAAACGTCCGGAGCGGATCGCGGTTTCCGTCGATATGCTTTCAACAGGATACAACTGCCGCGATCTTCTCAACATCGGCCTTATGCGCCCCGTCTTTTCGCCGACCGAATATATTCAAATCAAGGGCCGCGGCACAAGGCGTTATACTTTTAAGGTGGGGAACACCTCTTACGAGAAAAATCGTTTCTTCATCCTCGATTTTTGCGCGGTGGCGGAATATTTTGAGGAACAATACGATTATTCGGCGCCCCTGGCACTGCCGCGAGAACCCGGCGGATCAAAGGGCGCGAAACCCTATCCTGTCGGCGGGATTGGGAAGGGGACTATTGGAGAGCCGGCGGGCGAACCGCCGGGGCCTTTGCCGCCCCGGGAGATTTCGACCTGGGAAGGCAAGGATGAATTGGTCACGCGAGAAGTTGTCGAGGTGGGGCCGGATGGGGAAAAAGTGGATGTGATGACGTTCCGCGGATCTTACGAGAAGGACTTGAAGGACTTCGCCAGGAGGACCCCTGAATTCAGGGAGGCCGTTGACGCCGAGGATGATGATACGGTTGAGGTTATCATGAACGAGCGTTTTTACCATAAACCAAGGATGTTCTACTCGCCGGACAAACTTATCATCTCTTATGGCGTCCCTGCCACGACAGCCGCCTTTGTTTACAACGCGTTGGGCCGCAAGCCCCTGCCGACCAAGGATGCGATCGTTGGGGATACGGTTGATTCCATCTGTGCCCGGTTCAATCTTCGTTATAACGAACAAAAATGGCTTGATGCCACGGCTCAATTGCTGGCCGAAGATCCGCGCGCCTTGCAGTCGTTCATGGCCGGGGATATGACCATCTTTTCTTCAAGCCAGTTCAATAGACTCGGCGGTATTAGCCAGCTTATGCAGTTCGATCAGAGGGAACAGGTCTTTGAAGCTTTGCGGCAGTCAGGCATGATCCGCCAGACATTGCTGGCCGCGCGCGGTTAATGGG
>CAYIQK010000093.1:0-5826 GCA_964365515.1 uncultured Planctomycetales bacterium
GAATCATTCAAAGAAACCAAGGAATTTGACGGAACCCGTATCACCGTTGGAGTTTTCTCCTACAACGGCGGGCAGAAAAAGCTTCAAGTCACTCGTGAGAACAAAACCCAGGATGAGCAATGGCGTTTTGCGAAACTGGGGCGTCTGACCAAAGGCGAGACCCAGGAGATCGTTCCCATCATGATCAAAGCGGTGGAAAAAATGTGATTTGGAGAAGACGGCCATGATGAACCAGATCTACTTAACCCGCGCCGGATACCAAAAATTGCACGATGAATTGGACGCCCTGCAGAAACAGAAGAGGCAGATCTCCAAGGCCATCGGAGAGGCGAGGCTTCAGGGGGACATTTCCGAAAACGCCGAGTACGACGCCGCCAAAGACGCCCAGGCCCATAATGCGGCCAGGATCGCGGAGTTGGAGTCCAAATTGGCCGGCGTGCGGATCATCGAGGATGAAAATATCCCCTGTGATCAGATTTTTATCGGGGCGATCGTCACCTTGCGGGATCTCAAAACACAAGAAAAGTTGGAGTATATGCTGGTCTCGCCGGAAGAGGCCAATTATGATGAGAATAAAATTTCCATCCAGTCTCCGATCGGCAAGGCCTTATTGGGCCGCAGGGAAGGAGAACAGACGGATATTAATGTCCCTGCTGGTATCTTGCAATATAAGATTCTGAAGATCAAACGGCCTAAGTAGGGGACGGTTTGAAACCGTCCCCTACGGTTTGAAGGAGTTTTCAATTGATCAACGTCGGTGTCATCGGCTGCGGCCAATGGGGCCCTAATCACATCCGAATCTTTTCGCATCTGGCCAATTCCAAGGTCATGATGTGCGCCGACCTCAAAGAAGATCGGCTTAAGGCCGTTCGAGAGACATTCCTCAACGTCCGGCCAACCGTCAATCACAGGGATATCCTTCAAAGCAAAGAAATCGACGCCGTCTGTATCTCTTCACCGACCGGCACGCATTTCTCTTTCACCAAAGAGGCCTTGGAGCATAACAAACATGTCCTGTGCGAAAAACCCTTGGCTCTGACCGTCGGGGAGTGCGAATATCTGAAGACCCTGGCGGCCCAGCGGCAGAAAATCCTGATGGTGGGACATGTCTTTCTGTTTAATCCCGGTATCATCCGGCTGAAGGAATATATCCAATCAGGGGAGCTCGGACGTATTTATTACGCCCACTCCACCAGGACCAACTTAGGGCCTTTCCGCTATGACGTCAGCGCCCTCTGGGATTTGGCACCGCATGATATCTCCATTTTCAATTATCTGTTTGATAGTTCGCCGGTGAATGTCTCCGGCCGCGGACAAAAATGTCTGGGGACAGATCTGGAAGATTTGGCCTTCGCCACGATGGAATACCCCTTGGGCGCGATGGTCAACCTGCACGTCAGCTGGATCAATCCCCGCAAGGTGCGCCAGATCACCATCGTTGGCGAGAAAAAAATGGCGACCTGGGACGATTTGGACGATGTGGGGCCCATTAAGCTTTACGATAAACATGTGGAAAAGACATCTTCTTATTACGAGACCTACGGTGAATTCCGTTTGCTGTCCCAGGAAGGCGGCATCACGATTCCGAAGGTCAATTTGAGCGAACCTCTTAAGAATCAGGGGCAGTATTTCATTGATTGCATTGAAAAAAACGTCGTGCCTGACTTGGCCGATGCTCAGAAGGGATTGGAAGTTGTGAAGATATTAACGGCCATCCAGGAATCCATCCGTAATAAAGGCATGTGTGTGAGTGTTTGATGAAACGATCCAAGGAAAAGATGTCAGATCATTTCAGTCATGAGACAGCCTTAGTCAGTGATCAGGCGGCAATCGGCAAAGGAACCAGGATCTGGGCCTTCACCAATATTCAGGCCGGGGCATCCATCGGAGAGGACTGCAATATCTGCGACGGCAGTTTTGTGGAAAAAGGGGCCGTGATCGGGAATCATGTGACCGTCAAGCATCATGTGGCCGTGTTTGACGGTGTGACCATCGAAGACGGTGTATTCGTCGGCTCCAACGTGGCTTTCATCAATGACCGCTATCCGCGCGGCCGCCGCGAGGACTGGGTCATGGAAAAAACCCTCATCAAAAAAGGGGCATCCATCGGCAGTAATACGACGATCCTCTGCGGTGTCACGGTTGGGGAATACGCCGTTGTCGGTGCTGGAAGCGTCGTGACCAAAGACGTTCCTGCCTTCGCCATTGTCTGCGGGAATCCCGCGCAATGGAAAGGGTACGCCTGTCATTGCGGCCGCAGGATCGATCAGGATTTGAGATGTTCGTGCGGGAATGAATATACAAAGAACTCCAAGGGAGATTTGAAGTTGGAAAAGGAAAGCTCAATAAGTGTTGTTAACACCCGACACCATGCCTAGATATCCAGTCCTCGTCTGCCCAGTCGCTTTCAACTAAAATATAAAATTAAAAACAGTTATTGAACGGTTTTTAGCCAGCCCTTCATACAGCGAGGCTGATTATCTTGTGGTGGATGACGCTTCCAACGACGGTACGAGTGAGATCATCCGGAGTCTTTTGCCGCGGGGACTGCGGACGATCAAGCATTCTACCCGTCGGGGAGTGGGAGCGGCTATCCGCACGGCCGTCCAATACGCCATCGGCGAAGGGTACGAAGTCCTGGTGATTATGGCGGGAAACGACAAGGATGATCCCATGCAGATCCCGCGCCTCATTGAGCCGATTCTCAATGAAGGCTATGATTTCATCCAAGGGTCACGTTACCTTGAGCCCAATGGCGCCGGCGGGCATATGCCGTTTTACCGCAAGATAGCCACGCGGCTTCACCCCATTTTGATGTCTGTGATGACGGGAAGAAAAGTGACCGACAGCACCAACGGTTTCCGCGCTTTTCGCCTTTCGATCTTTGAGGACAAAAGCATCAATATCGGCCAGGACTGGCTTGATCACTACGAGTTGGAGCCATATCTTTTTTTCAAGGCGCTGGTCTTGGGATACAAATGCAAGGAAGTTCCCGTCACCAAGATTTATCCGCATCAGAAACTGGGGTACACCAAAATGAGGCCGATTGTCGGGTGGTGGAGTATCTTGCGGCCGCTGGTTTATCTTGGGTTGAGGATTAAAAAGTAGCGGGTATGTCATCAGAAAGGAAGATGATGCTATGCAAAAGAAAATGATTTTGTTGTGTCTGGTTTGTGTCCTCGCGGGATGCACCTATGCCGGCGAGCGGGATTTGGAAGACTACGTGAACGACCCCAAAACATGGATCACGGATCCGCATTTCGCCAATTACGAAAAAGACCGAGACGCATTGGAACGCCAATATCTGCAGAGAGATATTTCTTACGCGGAATATTTGGAGAAACGAAAAGCGCTGGACGAAAAATACGCCCAAGAGGTTCAGGAGCGTAATGAGAAAATTTCCGGCGAATAAAATGTTGAGAAGATTGCGAGTGCGCGTATGAAACTGTTCGGCAAAAAACCGGTGATTGAACGTCTGAGGGCCAATCCCAAAAGCATCCGCCAGATTTATATTCAGGAGGGCGTCAGCGAGACCGCCTATATCTGCAAAAAAGCCAGGCACAACGGCATTTCTGTCTTCATCGTTCCCGCCTCGAAGATGCTGAAGATCGGCCGGACGCGCAACACTCAGGGGGTCTTGGGGGATGTCGCGGATTTTGAGTATTTGCCTTACGATGAATTGCTCGAGTCAGCCGTCGAGAAACGGCGGTCGCTTTTATTCTTGGACGGATTGAACGATCCCCAGAATCTGGGGGCGATCCTCCGAAGCCTCGCGTGTCTGGGAAAGTTTTCCGTTGTCTTGCCGAGGCACGATTGCGTTGATATCACCGAGACGGTCCTGCGGGTCTCCTCCGGCGGTGAGAATTACGTGCCGGTGGCGAAGGTTGCCAATTTGGGTCAGGCCATCAAGTCCGCCAAGGAATCCGGTTTCAAAATTGCCGGGGCTGTGGTCAAGGGAGGAGAAAATCTTTGGGAGGCCTCCTTCAAAGGCCTTGTCGGACTGGTGGTTGGTTCCGAGCAAAAAGGTATCCGCGAGGTGAACCGTAATCTCCTTGACTTGGAACTGACGATCCCGATGGCTTTGGATATTTTGTCGTTGAATGTGGCCCAGGCCACGACCATTTTGTGCTATGAAATCACCAGACAAAAAAAAATCTTCCAAGCAGAAAAAAAAGAAGGCTGATGACCTGCATGCCATCAACCTCTTCGCCGAAGCGGGTCTCTTAAAGAAGATCAAGCGCAGCGGCTGGTGGGTGGCCGGCATCAAAGATCCGGAAAGCGTGGCGGAACACTGCTTCCGTTGCGCGGTCATGGGCTATTACATCGCGCATCTGGAAGGGGCGGACCCTTCCAAGGTGATGGGCATGGGGCTTTTCAACGATCTGCACGAGGCGCGGATCAATGACCTCCACAAGATGGGGCATTTTTACATCGACTTCAAAAGGGCTGAGCAAAAGGTCTTTCAGGATCAGACCAAGAATTTGGAGCCGGGGGTGTGCCAGGCGTTGAGGGCCCTGCGGCAGGAATATGAGGCCCAGGTTTCCCCAGAGAGTTTGATCGCCAGAGACGCGGATATTTTGGAATGTCTTCTTCAGGCCAAGGAATATTACGATCACGGTTATCCGGCGGCGAAGAAATTTTTCAAGACGGCACCGGACCATTTGAAGACCAAGACCGCCAAACGTCTGTGGCAGCGGATCAAGCGCTGGGACAGCAGTCAGTGGTGGGAGGATGTCGTCAAGTTTGAACGATAATAAAGACTATTGACCATAGACTATAGACAATAGACCGAAAAGCGCGATGGATATATCGAGATCATGCTGTTTTCTATCGACTCCAAAGTCCATAGTCTATGGTCTATTGTCTATGGTCTTAATCCTTTTTCTGCAAGGCTGCGCCACGATGTACAATCCGGCAACGGGACGTAAGGAATTCATCGTCATCTCCACTCCCGAGGAGGTGGCGATGGGCAAGGATATCCATCAGGGCATTGCCAGGCAATACAAAATGGCGGAAGACACCGCCCGATTGGAGAGGATCCGCCGGATCGGCGGGCGTCTGACCGGGATTTCCGACCGCAGGGATTATCAATACCATTTCTTTCTGATCGAAAAAGATGAGCTCAACGCTTTCACAACGCCCGGCGGCAATATTTATGTCTATACGGGGCTGTTGGATAAACTGACAACCGATGACCAGATCGCCGCGGTCTTGGCCCATGAGATCGGGCATTGTGCCGCGCGCCACACCGTCAAGAAATTCCAGGCGGCCTTAGGGTACAATATCGTCAGCAGTATCATCATCAGCCAGATTGCGGAAGATCATGCCCAGAGGATCACGGCCCTGAGCACCAACGCGGTCATGAGTATCATTTTCTCGGCCTACAGCCGTCAGGACGAACACGAGGCCGACCGGCTGGGACTCAAATATATGCATCTGGCCTGTTTTGATCCTCAGGCGAGCGCGCAGACTTTTGAAATCCTCAAGGCCGAATCCAAAGGTCCTCAGCCGCTGGTGTTCTTAACGAGTCATCCGTATCTTCATGACCGCATCCGTATGGTGAAGGAAGAAATAGGATCCCTTTCAACCCGGTACGGCCAGGTCTCTTGCGCCCTTAAGGAGTTTTGATAGGAATGGGAACGATTCTTTTAAGCATCTTAGGCCTTTGCCTTTTCGAGGTCATCTCGAGCATCGACAATGCCGTTGTCAACGCGGATGTTCTGGCGACGATGAGCAAAAGGTGGCGGAAGTGGTTTCTGGTCTGGGGGATTTTTTTTGGCGTTTTCATGGTTCGCGGGCTTTTGCCGTGGTTTATCGTGTGGATGG
>CAYIQK010000094.1:0-3844 GCA_964365515.1 uncultured Planctomycetales bacterium
GCATTCCGCAGGGCACCCTGAGTGATCTTGACGGCCAGATCGTTTGGGGCCGGGACATCATCGGCTGAAACAAGGAGAACGTTCAAATCTTTAAATCCGCGAATGATCTCCTGAATCTTATTTTTATCCAGCTCTTTGCCGTCGAAGGCCGTCCACACGACATCGGCATCTGAATTCAAAGATCGGCTTGCACTGAACTTCTTCTTGGCTGTGAGATCCTGGACATTGATCTTTGTGACCTGCGCGTCCTGTACTCCCAATGGATTGGAAACAAAGAGATCACCGCTGCCGCCGGTGAATCCATCGAATGTTGATACAGGAACGAGAAAATAGTAATCGTCGACGGTCTTCACATAATAATCATCGCCTTGCTCATCCTTGCCGCCGCGGGTGAGCGTAACGCTCTGTCCGTTTTCCAGGACGATTTCAGCCTTCCAGGAGGAATCCTCAAAAACCCCCGTGGGCTGAGGCGCGGTGACCTCGCGCGCGCGGATATTTTCAAAACTACGGAAATAATTTTTGATCTTTGTCGCGCTCAAACCAAAAGGATACTCAACAGAAGACACCCACTTTTTCTGGCCGTCGATGTCCTTAAACTGCAAATCAAACCAGATCCTCTCGGAAGTCTTATTCTTGCGCGACACCTTGATACCGACGACATCCTTGGGATCAAAATGCGTAACACGTTGATCCAGCCACCGATCGGCCTTGAAATTTTCTTCTTTCACTTCTCCCCACAATCCCAGCTCCGAGAGAAGGTCATCCTCAATCACATAAACCGAATTTTGATCTTGATGGCGGACAAAATTGCCTGAATAACCGGCCCTTTTGGAACCAACCACCAGATGGGCAAGCTCCGTTGTCTGGTCACGCAGGAGGATATGAATCCCCCGCGCATCCGTGATGCCGTAATCGCCTAAGAGAACCGGATCATCGGATCGAAGTTCCCCGCTGATGGTATCGAGTTTTTTAAAAAGATTGCTGAGAAGATTCTCGTCGGCATAGACCCCGTAGAGATTTTCCAGTTCCCAACGGCCGTCTTTTTTGACGAGATGGGACTGCTTTTCTGTCTGCCCAAATTGAATGACTGCTTCGGTGATATTTTCCAGAATGAGGGGAGAACTGACAATATCGCTTGGCTTTTCAACGACGGCCACGTGAGGCTTGGTTTCCTGCTTGAGGATCAGGATCCCCATCAGAGCAATCAAAACACCGATGAGGATAACAAGATTCTTGAATTTCATGCGGCAACTCCTATTCGATTTTTGACGATGACACCCATTTCAAATACTGTTCTTTTTCTTTTCTCCGCCAAACAGCGCGCACGCCGCCAAAAACCACCAGAACACACGGAACCGCCAAAATGCTCATAAACCGGTACCAAAGTTTTTCTCCCTTGCTGAGATCCTTGAGGGCCCGGCTGATCTCCTGATGGCTTCGGATCGTGATCAGTTCCCCGCCGAGTGTCAGGGCATCGATGGAATTGATAAAGAAGTTCAGCATCCCGCCGTTTTTGATAACATCTTCTTGAAACATCTTGAAACATCCCACCACCAGAAGTTTACCAAGTTTGGGAGTCAAGGAAGGCGGGTTCTGCTGTTCAACCCCCGATCCATCGGCGGGTTGTTGTCCCTGCCCTGTCTCTCCTTGAGGCCAACGGGGGAGGTCTTTTCCAGCAAAGGCATCAGGGAACTGCCCCTCCAACAGAACCGCAAGCGGCACCCTTCCCTGATAGCCGTCAGCGGGTTTTTCGATGTCACTTTTGGAAAGCGTTCCGTCCTTGAATGGAATCGCCCAGCTTTTGTCGCTGGAGGTGATCAAGACCGTTTTCTTAAGCCCCATATCTGTGAACTTCTTGTCATCAGTTTTGAGCGGCGACCCCCACAGATACAAAAGGGGAGCCAGACGGCTCGTCATCGAGACGTCCTGATTCATCGTCTCTTGATCAACTAAGATCTGCATCGGCACCTTGACCGGCACGGAGACCTCAAATGGGCCGAAGGCGGCCGCTCCGGAAACCGATATCGTATCGCTCCGTTCATCCATCAGCATCTCGCCGCTGATGGTCAGACCATAGGCATTCAAAAGTTCATTGAGATTCAGATCGTTTTTCTGCGCCGAGATCTCGATCCCCATCCGGCCCGCAGAACCGTAACGGTATTCATACTGCTGGGCCGCGAGGATGAGACTGCCCCCTTCATGAAGGAAACGGCTGATTTCATACCTCTGACGATCATTGAGCTGCTGCGGTTCCACGATGATGAGCGTATCAATCCCTTCGGGGATAGGGCTCTCTTCGGTGAGCTGAATACGGCTGAGATCATAGGATTCATACTTGAGCGCCGCATCAAGGGTCTTGTATTTGTCATCCACATACTGATCCGGCGCGGACTGACCGAGCTGGCCCAACAACGCCCGGATCTGAGGATCCATCACCTTCCTGGTGAACGGCGCGACAAACGCAACCTTGGGCGTTTTCTCAAGAGTCATGCGATAGATCTTGGAGACAAGTTCGTATTCGAAATTCCCCAGATTCGCCGGCATGATGGCGGGGATCACCTCTTCCTTCTTTTCCTTATAAGCGATGGAAACGGCGGAATAGATCAGCTTGATATCCATCTGATCCTGCTCGATACTGCGGACTTGAAGAGGCCGGATGCCTTTTTGCTGGATTTTGTCCGCGAGCGATTCTTCCTTATTCTCCTGTTCCGGCTGCGGGGCGGCCGCCTCCATGTGGAAGATCTCATAGCGCAGTTTCCCGTCGGAGAAGATCTTCAGTTCATCCAAACGGTCTTTGATATCCTGCCCCAAGGATTTCAACGAGGTCGGCATCTTCTCCGGCGGAGAGATATACAATTTCACCGTCACAGGCGCCTTGAGACCTTTGAGGATGCTTTTCGTCGTTTCCGTCACCGTGTATAACTTTCCTTCGGTCAAATCATATCGTCCCAACGGGATGTCCGAGAACAGAACATTGAGCACGATGCTCATGGCGATACAGACCCCGGCCGCTGCCGAGAAGACGACCTTGGCCTTCGGCCTCAAGCGGTCTTCAATCGAAAAAATATTCAGGACCAGAAAAACCGCCGTCATCACAACAAAGTAGAGGATGTCCCGGTTATCAATGACGCCCTTCTGGAAGCCGTCAAAGTGCCTGGTCATGCCGAAATTGTCCTTGAGAAACGTCCCAACCCCCGAAAGCCAGCCGTCAATGACCCCGGCAATGAAATCAAGCCCGGTGAGATAAAAGAAAAAACAGACAATCATCGCCACGACCAAAGAGACGATCTGGTCTTTGCACAGCCCCGAAACAAAGATCCCCACGCTTAAGAAAAACGCCCCCAAAAGAACCGTCCCCAGGTAACCTCCGACGATCTGGCCCATATCCGGATGGCCGGCCAAAGTCAGCATGACCGGAATCAGCAATGTGCCGCAGAGCGCGATCAAAAAGAAAAGCAAACCGGCCGCGAACTTCCCCAAGACTAATTGATGGGTCTGCATCGGGAAGGTCAAAAGCATCTCGAATGTGTTCCCTCGTCTCTCCTCGGCCCATAAACGCATCGTGATGGCCGGGATGAAGACGCAAAGGATGACCGGCATGAGATTGAAAAATGGACGCATATCGGCGGTGCCGATCAAGAAAAACTGCGTCATGTACATTCCGGCGTTGAGGATGACAAAGACGATGATAAAAATCGAGGCAATGGGAGAGTTGAAATAGGAAAACAACTCCCTTGAAAATATAGATCGCCAATGGTCGATGCCTTTCATCTCACCTTCCTCCCATTTCAGCTTCCATTTTCTTACGTTTTGTCAGCAAAGAAATGAAAAGGTCCTCCAAATT
>CAYIQK010000094.1:3944-5782 GCA_964365515.1 uncultured Planctomycetales bacterium
TCCTGCAGGATGTGCGTGGAGAAGATGATGGTTTTATTCTTGGCCAATTCCCTGACTAACTGACGGATGCCGATGATCTGCAAAGGATCCAACCCTGTGGTGGGTTCATCGAGGATGAGGATCTTGGGATCATGGATGAGCGCCTGGGCAAGCCCCACGCGCTGGCGAAACCCTTTCGAAAGTTCGTGGATGCCGTGTTTCCACACCGGCGTGATCCCGCAGGCCCCTTTGAGCCAATCGAAACGTTTTTGGAGAAGCGCCCCCTTGACCCCGCGGGCATTGCCGACAAAGGTCAGGTACTCGTCCACCCGCATGTCCATATAAAGAGGAACATTTTCCGGAAGATAACCGACGAGTTCGCGGACACGGAGAGGATGTTCGAGGATGTCATAACCGCCGATCGCGGCCATTCCCCGGCTCGGACAGATGAAAGTGGTGAGAATCCTCATCAGCGTTGATTTCCCGGCACCGTTGGGCCCCAGCAATCCCAAAATTTCCTTTTCCGCGACGGAAAAAGAGACATTTTCAAGGGCAACGGTGGGCCCATAATGCATAGAAATATTTTTGATCGTGATCATAGCCCCTCCTGGTATTCTCAGTCGATAACCAAATCCAAAACCCATTCTTGAATTGTCATATTATCATCATCTTCTCAACGGGTTCAAGAAAAAATTGAAAAAAATTAAAAAAAATGACGGGTCGGGGAATTTTCCGACCCGTCAACACCCGCCGCTAACCCCTTAAACCTATCTTAATGTCTTTCCAGCTCCGTCTTGATGATCATCATCATATCCAGGTTGTTGTTGGAAATGATCACACTGCGGTTGACCTCGGCGCTTTCGTCGACACTGCCGTACACCAGAATCAAATCAATTCCCGCCTCGGCAATCTTATCGGTCACCCTCTGAAAGGCGCCGGGCTTGTTATCAATGGACAACAAGATCACCTCTTCCTCCTGCACATCATACCCTTTGGCCGCCAGCAATCGTTTGGCTTCATTGTTATCACTCGTGACGAACATAACCGCCACGTTGCTTCCCACCGAATAGGCGCAAAGGGCCACGAGATCGATTTCCGCCGCCGAAAGCACGCGGGTGATCTTGGCCAGCATGCCGATCTCATTGTTGCCGCGAACCATCAGTTGTCTGCCCAATTCTGCCTTGATCATTCTGCCTCCTCACAATCTCTTAACTCATCCTGTTATAAGTATACCATCAAATTCCCATTTCAAAAGTCGTGTTCAATCAAAATCTCTTTCCACCAGATACTCCTCAATGATCTCCTTATGATCAAAGGCATAATCCAACTCCAGCAAGTCTTCATACCTGACCACCTTCACCCCCTTCGCGTCATCCCCTGCTCTCGGTTCTCCCTGGCCTTCGGCGATAAAGACCGTCGAGATGGTGTGAAAACGCGGATCCCGGTCCGACGCGGAATAGGTATGAAACTGCCGCAGGTCCACCAGATCCAAATTGGTCTCTTCCTTGGCCTCGCGCAGGGCCGCCTTTTCCAGACTCTCGCCGTAGTCGACGAATCCGCCGGGAAGCGCCCATCCGTAAGGCGGATTGGAACGCTCAATCAGAACGATGCCCTCGATGCACTCGATAATGATATCCACCGTCACAAAAGGTCCCCCTCCCAAATCTTCCACGATATGCCGCACATAACCGCGGATCGTCTTGTCAAACGTCTCAAAGGTGTCCTGATCGTACAGGCAGAATGTGATTTCTGTGAGAGTGTTTTGAGGATCGCGGGCGCATTTGATGATCTCCTGGATGATGATCTTGGCGGCGCCCACAGGCGGAAAATTCCCCCCTGACGGGGAGGCTTCGCACCCC
>CAYIQK010000095.1:0-5770 GCA_964365515.1 uncultured Planctomycetales bacterium
GGGCGGGGGTGGTGACATGGGGGGCGGCTTATGGGATCAGCAAAATCGGCCAGGCCGCGATGGAAGGCATGGCGCGCCAGCCGGAGGCGGCCAATAAAATCCAAACGGCCATGCTGGTCGCCTGCGCCCTGATTGAAGGCGTGGCCCTTTTTGCCGCCGTGATTTGTTTTATCGCCATCAATACGTAGATTTTAGGGTTCAGGGTTTATGACTGAGACAACTGAGACAATTGATTTTACGCCCGTTACTCCCTCCGAGGTTGAATTCGATCTGTTTCATCCTGATGTCAGTCTCGTGATTCTGACGTGGATCACATTTTTTCTCCTTTTGGGAATTCTGTATAAATTCGCGTGGAGACGAATTTTGATTGTTCTGGATGACCGGGAGAAATTGATCCGCCGGTCTCTTGAGGATGCCGATCGAATCAAAGAGGAGTTGGCCGGAATCCATGAGACGCGTCATCAGATGATGGCCGAGGCCGAGGCTAGGGCCGGGAAGATCATTGAACAGGCGCGTCAGGCGGCCGAGGAGACTTCCAAGATTATCCAGGGCAGAACCAGAGAGGAAGTGCGGATTTTGACGGAGAATGCCCGCCGCGAGATCGCGCAGGACACAGATCAAGCGCGGGCCATCCTTCGTGAGGAAACTGCCCGGATTGCCGTTGAACTCGCCGGCCGGCTGATCGAGGAGAATTTGGATGACGAGAAAAACCGCAGGTTGGTCGATGAACTGATCAAGAAAATGTGACCGTCTTATGTCCTCTGTGATTGCCAAACGCTACGCTTTGGCCCTTTTTGAATTGGGCCGCGAAACCTCGGATGTCGAACGCATCAGGCGTGATCTGCAAGAGATCGCACGGTTGATTGATGTGTCCGCGGAACTTGTCCAATTCTTCGATAACCCCGTCATCCCTCCGGAGAAACGCATCGGTATCCTGCAGGAGATCTTTGAGCGCAAGGTTTGCCCCCTCACTTACAAGTTTATTCTTTTTTTGGAGTCTAAAAAACGTTTGCAGTTTTTGGGAGTCATCTGTGGAATTTTCGAACAGCTTGACGCCCAAGCCCGGAACATCATTCAAGCAAGGATCATAACCAGTGTCTCCTTGAGTGATTCCCAGATTCATGCCATGACCGGACATCTGGGAGGGAAATTGGGGAAAAATGTCGAGCCGGTTTGCGAAGTGGATCCGGCGATCTTAGGCGGCCTGAAAATACAGATGGGCGATACCATTTACGATTACACTTTTCGGCGGCAATTGGAGAAGTTTAAGAAAAGTGTTGCGGACAATTGGAGAGAGACATGACAACCGGAATCAGACCTGAAGAGATATCAGCCATCCTCAAGAAGCAGTTGACCGATTTTGAAAAAAAGGTTGAGGTTTATGAAGTCGGGACGGTCCTCACCGTCGGCGACGGCATCGCCCGCGTCCATGGCCTGGCGGATGTCATGGCAGGGGAATTGGTGGAGTTTTCCAACGGCATCCGTGGGATGGCCCTGAATCTTGAGGAAGATAACGTCGGGGTCGCCATCTTTGGCGATACGATCCGTGTGAAAGAGGGCGATGAGGTCAGGCGCACCAACCAGATTGTTTCCGTTCCGGTCGGCGAGAAATTGATCGGCCGTATCGTAGATGCCTTAGGGGTCGCGATAGATGATTCCGCGCCCATTGAGACGCATGATATTCGTCGGGTCGAAGTCAAGGCCCCCGGCGTCATCGACAGGCAGAATGTGCATGAACCTCTGCAGACAGGCATCAAAGTCATTGACGCCCTCATCCCCCTGGGCCGCGGCCAGCGGGAATTGATCATCGGAGACCGCAAGACCGGCAAGACCGCGCTGGCCATTGACACCATCATCAATCAGCGCCGGGAGGATGTGTATTGTTTTTACGTGGCCATCGGACAGAAACGATCGACGGTCGCCCAAATCCACGAAGTGCTTAAAAAGCATGGGGCCATGGAATACACGGCCATTGTGGCGGCGACGGCCTCGGATCCGGCCCCGATGCAATTCCTGGCGCCTTATTCGGCGACGGCCATGGCGGAATATTACCGCGACAGCGGCCGTCATGCTTTGGTCGTTTACGATGATTTGACCAAACATGCCCAGGCCTACCGCCAGTTGTCTTTGCTTTTGCGCCGTCCCCCCGGGCGGGAGGCCTACCCCGGCGATATTTTTTATTTGCACAGCCGTTTGCTGGAGAGGGCGGCGAAGATGAGCAATAAAAAAGGTGGGGGGAGTTTAACGGCCCTGCCGATTGTGGAGACCCAGGCCGGCGATATCTCGGCCTATATTCCGACCAACGTGATTTCCATCACTGACGGACAGATTTTTTTGGAGACGGACTTATTTAACGCGGGACAGCGGCCGGCGGTCAATCCGGGGCTTTCGGTTTCCCGTGTCGGCGGGGATGCCCAGATCAAGGCGATGAAACAGGTCTGTGGAAATCTTCGCCTGGAGCTGGCGCAATACAGGGAACTGGAGGCTTTCTCTCAGTTCGCCTCTGATTTGGATGAGATCACCCGCAAACAGCTGAACCGCGGCCAGCGGCTCATGGAGATGATCAAACAGCCGGTCCACGCACCGTGGCCCGTCGCCTGCCAAATCGCGATGATTTATGCCGGTGTTCATGGTTATCTCGATGATATCCCTGTATCCAGGATCAATGCGTTTGAGCGGGAATTATTCCATGAGATCGAATCACGTTATGCGGAATATGCCCGTCTTCTTCACAAAGACAAGGAGCTCACGGAGGAAATCAAACAGCTGCTGGATACTCTTTTGAGTGAATGCAAGAAAAGGCTTTAGATGCGAAAGACTCGAGAATTTGACGTCAAGATCAAAAGACTGGGAAGCACGCGTAAGATCGCCCGCACCATGAAGCTGATCTCCGCGAGCAAATTGCGCAAGGCCCATGAGGCCCAGGCCAACGCCAAGCTCTATGCCAGGCATCTGACGGAATTGACCTCGCGGATTTGCGCCTCGGTCGATCCCGCCGCGCATCTTTTCTTGACGGCCAGGGATTGTGTTCGAAAGGCGTTGATCCTGATCATCACCTCCGATAAGGGGTTGTGCGGGGCGTTCAACCACAATGCCAACAGACAGGTGGATTCATGGATCCGGGAGAACCGTCACCTTTATGATCAGATTGATTTGTTGTGCTGCGGAAAGAAGGGATTCGCGTATTTTGTGAAACATGACATCGTCAAATTTCATTACGAGAATGTGACGGCCAGCCCGCGCTTCGCCGATGCCATGCGCATCGGATATGATTTGGGCAGGGCATTTTTTGCGGGAGATTGTGACGAAGTTTACCTGTCTTACAATCGTTTTTTTAATCCATTACTGCAAAAGACCATCTTTGAGAAAGTCTTGCCGGTCGATCCCCACGCGTTGACGGATAGGGGAGCCCTGCGGAATGCGGAGCATTCCCAGGACTTAGTACCCGAAATTTCTTCGAAATTTCAGGGTGGGCAAAAACCGGCGGAATATATCTTCGAGCCCCAAGCCGCGGAGCTTCTGAAGTTTCTCATCCCGCATTTTCTCTATTTCAAGATCTATTTTGCCCTTCTGGAGAATTCCGCCGGAGAACACGCCGCGCGCATGACGGCCATGGATAGTGCCGCTTCAAACGCCCAGGAGATGATTGATCGTTACACCTTGCAGAGAAACCGGGCCCGTCAGGCGGCCATCACGACAGAGTTGGCTGAGATCATCAGCGGATCAGAGGCATTGCATCATCGATAAGCGGAAAGGGAACAGCTCATGACGCTACAGGAGAAGAAAGCAACCGGGAAGGTTGTGCAGATTCTGGGGGCGGTCGTTGACGTAGTCTTTGCGCGGGAAGAATTGCCGCCCATTGATACGGCGTTGAAGCTCACCAATCCTTTGATCAGCGACCAGCCATGGAATCTCACCTTGGAGGTGTCCCAGCACTTGGGCGATCATGCCGTGCGAACGATTGCGATGGATACAACCGATGGTCTGATCCGCGGGATGCCGGTGTGGAACACAAAGGAGGGCTTGAAGATGCCCGTCGGGGAAGGGACGTTAGGACGCGTCATGAATCTGCTCGGCGAGCCTGTTGATGAGGCGGGCCCCATCGATGCTGTCAAGCATATGCCCATTCACCGCCCGGCACCGCCTTTCAAAGATCAAGACACCGTGGATAAAATTTTGGTGACGGGCATCAAGGTGATTGATCTTTTGGCCCCTTATCGGCGCGGAGGGAAAATAGGATTGTTCGGCGGCGCCGGTGTCGGCAAGACCGTGATTATCCAGGAACTCATCCACAACATCGCCAAGGCGCACGGAGGATATTCGGTCTTCGCCGGTGTCGGTGAACGGACGCGCGAGGGAACGGCCCTGTATCAAGAAATGAAAGAGACAGGGGTCTTAGACAAAACTGCGCTTGTTTACGGCCAGATGAATGAGCCTGCGGGGGCCAGGGTTCGGGTGGCGTTATCGGCTCTGACCGTCGCGGAATATTTCCGCGACGAACTGAAGCAGGATGTCCTTTTGTTCATCGACAACATTTTTCGTTTCATTCAGGCCGGCTCAGAGGTCTCGGCCTTGTTGGGACGGATTCCTTCCGCCGTGGGGTATCAGCCGACCTTGGGAACGGATATGGGGGATCTTCAGGAGAGGATCACATCCACCAAATCAGGGTCCATCACATCCATTCAGGCGATTTATGTGCCGGCCGATGATTATACGGACCCCGCGCCGGCAGCCACCTTCACCCACCTGGATGCCACGACCGAATTGTCCCGTCCCATTGCCGAGATGGGGATTTATCCGGCGGTGGATCCTCTGTCTTCGACCTCCGTGATTCTGGCGCCGGATATTGTCGGAGAAGAACACTATCAGGTGGCGAGAGGGATTCAGGAGATTCTGCAAAAATATAAAGAATTGAAGGATATCATCGCCATTTTAGGGATGGATGAATTGTCGGAAGAAGATCGTCTGGCGGTGACCCGCGCTCGAAAAATCCAGAAATTTTTGTCTCAGCCCCTTCATGTGGCTGAGCCGTTCACGGCCATGCCCGGCCGTTACGTTCCCTTGGAAGAAACCGTTCGTTCCTTCAAAGAGATCCTTGAAGGCAATCATGACGATATTCCCGAACAGGCCTTTTATATGGTTGGGAATATTCATGAAGTCCTCGAAAAGGCCAGGGGGCTTTACAAATATCACTTATGAACACTTATCAGCTCTCCATCATCACACCCGGCGGGAAGGTCTTTGACGGCCGTGTCGAATCGCTTGTGGCGCCCGGTTCTGAAGGATTTTTGGGAATTTGGGCAAACCATGCGCCCATGGCGGCGGCGCTTCGTCCGGGGCCGCTGACGCTCAAACAAGAAGCGGAAACCCTGTATTTTGCCGTGAGCTCCGGAATCCTCGAGGTTGACAGTCAGAGAAACGTCCTTGTTCTTTGCGATGATGCCGTTGAGGCCCCTTCCCGTGAAGCCGCCAAGTCCAAATCCGCGCCGTGAAACAGTGGTTTCCTCCGGCAAGTCTTCGCATGAAAAGGATCAAAGGTTGAGCATTATTTCCGCCGTTTACGGGATCCGCAGTGACTCAGTAAGCTCTTTTTTCGCTCTTTTTTATCATTTGCCCAAATCCCTATTGTCCTGTAAAATAACGGCTTAAAGTTGATCCCCTGTAGCGCTCGGTTTCCCCACCAAGAGAAAGGGGAAGGACTATGGATCAGCAGCAGAAATACCCGACGGCCATTTGCCAATGGCCCAAAGAAGACCGCCCGCGAGAGAAA
>CAYIQK010000096.1:0-5714 GCA_964365515.1 uncultured Planctomycetales bacterium
GGTTGTGATCTCTCTACGGCGTTCCGGAACCAGTGTGGCCTGATGGGGCTTGACCGAAAGCGCGATGCGGACAATTTCTTCGTTCAGCGACATCTCCAGATTCAGCCGTGTCTTGACAATCTTTCGCAAACGACGGATGTCACTCTCGTTGATGTGGCGCCGGTCTTCCCGCAGATGAGCGACGATACTATCGGCACCGGCGCGTTCGCAGATTTGGGCGGCCAAGACGGGATCAGGATCAATCTCTCTGCGTGCCTGACGAAGGGTTGCGACATGGTCGATGTTAACGCCGAGTTTAGCCATCGCTCATTTGACCAATTCGCCGTTGACGTAAATCCAGGTGATGACCGCCAGCCCAAAAGCGATCAACTTCAGCGCAAAGTTATGCGTCAACCACTGTTTCATTTCTTCGCCTTCTCCCCGCCGACTAAAAGATCCTTGAGGATATTGACCAGCCGTTCCCTGTTCACGACCGGTATGAATTTGCCGTCAGAAGCGACGGATATCTCCGCGCTTTGCTCGGAAACCATCACAACAACCGTATCCGTCTGCTCCGTGATGCCCAAAGCCGCCCTGTGACGGGTTCCGATGATTTTGCTGAAATTGGGATTGTCGGACAAAGGAAACAGGCACGAGGCCGCGATGATGCGGTTTCCCCGCGTAATGATACCGCCGTCATGCAGAGGCGAGGGCGGCATGAAGATGCTCTGGATCAACTCCGCGGAAATCTTGGCGTCGAGCGCCAGACCGCTTTCGATATAACTCTTCAGTTTCGTCTCGCGCTCGATGGCAATCAGGCATCCCACCTTCCCACGGGCGAGTTTATAAACCGCTGAGGCGATTTCCTCGATGAATTCAATGATCTCGGATTCTTCCAACGCGGCACTGAACAAATGCTGCTGCCCCAAACGTGCCAGGCCGTGACGCAACTCCTGTTGAAAAATGATGAGAAGGGCGATGATGGAGATGGCAAAAAACTTTGTCAGCAGCCAAGTGAGGGTATCAAGTCCCAGAATCTGTGCGGCCAAGAAGGCCAGCAAAAGATAGATGATACCTCTCAGCGCCTGGAAGGCACGAGTCCCTTCGAAGAAAACAAGGATATGATAAAAGACGACCCATAAAATGATGATTTCCAGCGCCGGTTTGACGGTGTCCCAAATGAAAAATGTCATAAATAGATCTCAACCCGTTTCATTGATGATGGCATCGGTCATGACCGCAATCTGCTTGGTTTGGCAAACATCATGGACACGAAAAATGTGCGCGCCATTCAAAATACCGGCACAGACACAAGCCAGTGATCCCCAGAGGCGTCCTGACCCGTCTTGATTCAACACCTTCCCGATAAAGGACTTGCGGGATGCGCCGATCAGGATCGGCTGATTCAACCTCGATAAGTATTTTAACCGATTTATAATCTGCAGGTTATGTTCAACCCCCTTGCCAAACCCGAGACCCGGATCAATAATGATTCTATCCGATCTGATCCCGATTTCCAAACAATTTTCAATGGATTTCTCAAGCGACTCCGCAATTTCCTCGAAGAGGCTGCGGTAAACCACGTCGCGCTGCATCGTTGAAGGAATCCCCCGGATATGCATGAGGACAATGGCCGCGTCATAATCTCTCACCATCTTCAGAAGACTTTTATTTTTTTTGGTTCCCATGATGTTATTGATGATGACCGCGCCCGCGTCCAATGCGTGTTGGGCCACAATGGTTTTGTAGGTATCCACCGATAGGGGAATTTTGATTCTTTGGGCCAAGGCCTTCACCACAGGGATGACACGGCGGATTTCCTCAGCAACGCAGACTCTCCGTGATCCCGGCCTGGTCGATTCGCCGCCTAAGTCCAAAAGATCCGCCCCCTCCCGAACCATTGTCTCGGCAAGAGCGGCGGCCTTTTGAACACCTCCCCGGGAACGCGTGAGGCAGCCATCCCCGCTGAAGGAATCCGGGGTGAGGTTGACAATCCCCATGATGCGGGTCCGCTTTCCCAACTCCAGCGTATAGGGCCCGGCGGTGACTTTGAAAATTTTTCTTGATTGTTTCGAGAGCGGGACAGAACGGCGCACAAAATTAGACGGGTGAAGCACTCTTCTCATCGGTGTCTTCTTGCGGGTTGGGCGATCCTGAAAGGCCGGCCTGAACATCGGCGGGATTTTGCGGTAACAGTTGGAGTGTCATCCCCAGCAGTTCTCGGGCCTCATCAATGCCCATGACTTCCTTTTCAATCAACCGCCGCGCCATGAGTTCGAGCTTATCCCTGTTTTCCGTCAGAAGTTTTTTGGCCCGCTCATAAGCGTGTTTGACCAACTGCTGGACTTCCTCATCAATGCGCTGGGCGGTCAAGTCGCTGTATTCTTTCTGTTCCAATAAATCCCGGCCGAGGAATTTTTGATGTTCCCGCTGGCCGTACGAAAGGGTCCCCATCGTTTCGCTCATTCCGTAAACACAAACCATGTTGCGGGCGATCTCCGTCACCCGCTCCAGATCATTGGAGACACCCGTGGAGGTATCCCCCGCGTGCACTTCTTCGCCGACCATCCCTCCCAACAGGACGGTCATTTGGCCCATCAATTCTTTCCTGTTCAGATAATGCTTGTCTTCGGTTGGGGGCGTGAGCGTGTATCCGCCGGCCATCCCGCGCGGGATGATCGAAACCTTGGAGAATGTGTCCACCTCGTCAATCATCAAAGACAAAAGGGCGTGTCCGGACTCATGGTAGGCGGTCATTTCTTTCTCGCGCTTGGAGACGGCCCTGCTTTTTTTCTCAGGCCCCATGGTGACACGCTCGACCGCGGCATAAAATTCCTCCATACCGACCGCGTCTTTATTCCTGCGGGCCGCCAAAAGAGCCGCTTCATTGCAGACATTGGCCAGATCGGCGCCGGAAAAATAAACAGTCTGCTGGGCAATCTTTCGAAGGTCGACATGGGAAGCCAATTTGATGTCCTTCGAGTGAACTTGGAGAATGCCTTCACGTCCGTTGATGTCCGGAAGCCCAACGACAATCTGACGGTCAAACCGTCCAGGACGCAAAAGCGCGGGATCCAAGGTGTCCGGCCGATTGGTGGCC
Source organism: uncultured Planctomycetales bacterium (assembly GCA_964365515.1). Taxonomy (GTDB): domain Bacteria; phylum Omnitrophota; class Gorgyraeia; order Zapsychrales; family Zapsychraceae; genus CAYIQK01. The sequence goes on from CAYIQK010000096.1 coordinate 3,080, forward strand.
GCGATGATGATCAATCCCCCCTGATTCGTAAAACCATCCATCTCAACTAAAAGGGCGTTCAAGGTCTGCTCCCGCTCGTCATTGCCACCTCCGATGCCGGCGAAACGCAGACGCCCGACCGCGTCAATCTCATCGATGAAAATGATGGCGCCTTTGCCGGAAGTCTGAGAGGCCTTGCGCCCCTGCTCGAATAAATCCCGCACGCGGGAGGCCCCGACCCCGACGAACATCTCCACGAAATCCGAGCCGCTCAGCGAAAAAAACGGAACGCCGGCCTCACCCGCGACCGCCTTGGCCAAAAGGGTCTTTCCCGTTCCCGGCGGACCGATCAACAAAACGCCCTTGGGGATCTTGCCGCCCAAACGCTCAAATCTTTTAGGCTCTTTCAAAAACTCAATGACCTCCTGAAGCTCTTCCTTGGCTTCATCCACACCCGCCACATTCTTAAACGTGATCTCCCCTTTCCCTTGGCTGACTTTCGCCCGGGACTTGCCGAACGACCAGATTTTATTTCCCACCTGCGCACCGCGATGCGAAAGAAACCAGATGAAAGATATGATCAGCACAATCGGCATGAAAGAGAAGAACATTTGACTCCAAAACAACTGAGGCGGCATCACCCGGAAATCAGACACATTCTCCCGGATCACTTCAAGAAGCGACTCGTCTTCTTTAGGGATATACAAGACAAACTCCGTCCCGTCCCGCAAGACACCGTGGAGCCTGTTTTCGGTACTCTCAATCAACTCAAGACGCTGGATCTGGCCCGTCTCTTTGTTGTTGCGCAGGATCTCATAAAATTCACTGTAGGCCAATTCACGCGGGGTGCTGATCGTCGTGAGCGTGTTGGTCTGGCTCATAAAAATGAGGATGAGAAAAATGAGCGCTGTCCAAAAAAGCCAGCCGTTATTGGGCGGACGCGGACGATTTCGCGAAGGATACCCTCTCCTCGGCTTCTTCAGATCCGGCTTGGTCAGATTGGGGGGTTGTGCGTTTGAATTTTCCATGTGAAGTCTCATTGTAACGGGTTTCATCATTTATTCAAGTGTTTCTTGCGGAGTTTCTTGCGGAGCAGCTGCGAATCAACAGGAGCTGTCCCCTTCAATATCCTCTTACTGCCTCCGCAGGGCTTTGATACTGGAGGGGGGGATTTGGACGCGGATGGGCGAGGCGTTGGGGTCGGCGGGATCCACCAGCTTGATGCTGCATTGTCTTGGGGGACGTTGCGGGAAACGACCCGGCTTAGTGAAAAGGCCGTCTTAAATCGATTAATCCTTCGATTGACAGATCCTCGTCTATCGCAGGCCAGTGAATGCCGACGCCGTCTCCGATAAGACGATACTTGTTTCGTTGCGCTGGTGTTGCTCGAAGTAAACGCGGGAACCACGCTAACGGAACTTCTAATTTTCTCCCATCAACGAGGTTTATGACCAAATTCCTGTTGGTCACTCTGACCTTTTCAGCTTTGGCCTCTATCAATACCGAAGTGTTCATTCCATCTCTCCTCGATAGCCCTTTTATTTTTGACGATAATTTCTCTTATTTTATTCAGCTCGGAACTGTTAAATTTGTTATTTCTGACTAACGACAACGGTTCAATCCAGAACTTCGCGTATTTTTCACCCTTTTCCACATGAACATGAACAGGTTCTGTACTGGAATATCTTTATCGGTCTTGCCGCATTAAGTATAACACATTTTTTTTGCTTTCTCTTTAGGAAATTTTGGCTATTGCAGGCTATTGTTTTCGTAACGCCTTGACGCCCCGAGGAATCTGGAAGATTCCCGGTCCCGAGGGATGCTTTGCATCCCCGGGATTTAATCCCCGAAATCGCAAAGCGATTTCAGGGGAGACTTAGTCCTCGGAATCCTTCGGATTCCAGAGGGCCGGCGGGGGTCTGGATGCGGGTGAAATGGCCTCCAGCGTCTCTTTTGCGCTCTATTAAGGATTTTTTAAAGTGGGATCGTGGCGGCCGACATTGCGCAGGATAAAATAATCTCTGACAATCTGAAAGGTTACGCGGTAATCCAATCCGGCGCGGGCTTCCCAAATATCTCTTGTGCCTTTTATCTTTTTGACATGCAACGACGGATGCTTTGGATTGACAGCCAATATTTTTAAAGATGTCTTAACGCGCTCTTTGGCTCCCTCCGGCAGTGACTTATAAGCCCTTTTGAAGCGCGATGTCTCAAGAAAATTCATTTGTCGAGGTCCGCGATCAGAGCTTCGACGTTTTTGAATTTTTTGACCTTGCCCGTTGCAAGATCGGATTGCGCCTCCTTTTCGCCCTCTTGCCACTCCTTGCTCCAAAACCAGGCCTGTTGCGCGTCGATCGTTTTTTTGGGCTTGATGATGACCCTGCCGTCCTTGATCTCCGTTTCCAAAAAATCTCCCACCGCCAGGTGCAATTTTTTGCGGATTTCTGCCGGCAGCGTAATCTGAAAATTTTGCCTGATTTGCATGACCATATCCTTGCCCCCTCTGATAATATTAGAATTTCTTATTTTCTTAAATTAAGAATAACATGAAATCCAGCTTGCGTCAAGGCGCAGTTGCGAATCAACAGGAGCTGTCCATTTCAACATCCTTTTACTGCCTGCGCAGGGCTTTGACGCCGGAGGGGGTTTGGATGCG
>CAYIQK010000097.1:0-5644 GCA_964365515.1 uncultured Planctomycetales bacterium
ATCGACGAGCCACGTATTAGGACGCAATATTTCCTTGACGCGGGTTTTGAGCTGACCGAGGGACGGCTTGAGTCCAAATTCGTTGTGTTCCGTCGGCCCGTTGGGCCGGATGTTTCATCCAGCCCTCTACGGGATGAGCTCAGGAGGGTCTTCACGGCCGGCCTCATCATAGCAGTTATGTCCAGCTTTTATCCGGCATGGACAAGGATATGGGATGACACCCCACAGATCGAGGATCTTCTGGAGTGGGGTCTGTTTGAGAATATTTCCGCAACCATCCACCGTCATGCCGATCTCGACGATATCGGGCATGTCATCAGTCCCGAATTCCTGCGCGCCATTCAAATTGTCGAAAGCGGGTTTGATTCAACGGGGGTCTCGGGTAAGGGCGCCCGGGGCTTGATGCAGTTGATGCCGATCACGGTCCAGGAGATCAATGATCAATTGCGGGAGATCGGGTCCGAGAGAAGCTTTGAGGCCCCCCGATCGAAAACCGCCGTGTTGAGGGCCTTGTTTGGCCGCGGGCGCGGACCTCTTGTTTTCCAGGACGTGGTCCGCTCCAGGGAAGACAGCGTCAAAGCCGCCGCCTACCTGCTTTATGACAACCTGGATTTTCTCCGCCATCATGAAATTATCAGGACGAAAAAAGGATTCTTGCTGAAAGAGTCACTCGATCCAATCGCGCGCAACCATCAGTGGGAGCGCGATGCGATTCTGGCCATGTACAACGGCGGCAGATGGTCTGTCGTTACGAGAATCCACATGTATGGAGACAAGTGGCTGTCCGTTCCCAATGGCCTGCCCCTGGAGACCAAGAAGTTTATCAAAAAAATCAAGGGTCTTCTGCCGGTCCCCGCCGCTTCTTCGCCGCTCCTGTCGCGGAATTTGGAACGTGCGCAGAAAATGAAAGAGACGGATCCGGCGCTGGCATTTGAGCATCTCATGGCCTTTTACGCGGCCCTTGAACAGGCCAACCCGGTTCTCGGCGGCGCGGAAAATGCCCGGATGATTGAGGCATTCCTTGCGAATTCCAAAAAGCGCTTCCGCCGGGAGGCGCACGACGAGTCAGTGCGCTGCGAGCTTGAGGCATGGCTGAGGCGTTCGGAGAAGTATCTGGGCCTCTTGGATCTGCGCGTCAAATATGTGACGGAGCTTCCTTTTGAAAAGAAAATAGAGGCTATGTTTTTGAGCTGGGGCGGCAGACTCGACCGCAATATCACGCCGGCTGAACTCAAGCGATATGTTTCATGGTACGAAAAAATAGGAAGTCATCTTGTCGCTCTTACTGAGGAAGGTGTTGTCGGCGTCCTTGATTTTCATGTTGTACCAACCTTGGTATCAGAAAACGGTGTTTTTCGGCCTGGGGCCAGAGGCGGGATTGATTCCGTGGATATCCGCGGCGACATGAAGGGCCGGCGCATCGGCGCCGTGTTGTACCGTAACGCGATTCGGATTTTTGGAAGCGACTTCAATGTTTCTTATGTCACCTTTGTGGTGTTTAGGTCAGATGAGGCCAAATGGTTCTGGGGAGAGATATTGAGGGAAGAAGGGCTTTTGGGTCGGAAAATTTCTTTCAGCGAGGACGGCAAGGCAGAAATCAGTTTCAGGCCTTTTTTTGAATCCAGCTCTCCTCTTGTGTCGTGGCGATGGGATCCGGCGGTCACGCTTGAGATCTTGGAATCGCCCAGGGATGAGGCGATGTTGGATGAGTTCTTTGCCGCAGGCCTTGAGGCCGAAGGAACCGTCAAAAAAGCGTGGAAAGAGGCGGCCGATGGTTTTGCGACAGGATTCGGCGTGTTTTCGGAAGATGCTTCAGGCCTGACGATGATCAGTGATGGTGGGAATGGCGTTCCTGGCAGAACACGATCGCCCCGATTACTACGGCAATCAATATTATGGTGGCAAAGAGGATATTTAATCCAGGCATCGGTGTCTCCGCCTGAAACTATAACATGGTTTCATTCTGCTGTCAAAGTAACACCCTGGATGTTCAATTTGAACGCCGCCTCCCGCCGTTTTCACAAATTGTTGATTTTTGGTTTCGCGCTGATTTTGGGCGCGGCTCTCGGGAATGGAGTGGATGCTCTCCTGCGGGGGAGTGTCACGGATTGGCCGGTGATTTATCATGCCGACGGCGGCGCGAGCATCACCAATCTGGCCGATGTCTTCCATGTCTTCTATGTCTTGGGAGAGACGCTCCTTATTTTCGCGCTCGGCGGCACGGTTTATACAATAATCAAGAGCAGACGAAGAAAAGCCGCCGCGCCGCGTGAATTCGATCCTGAGAAACAATCCTCTGAAATCCGTGAGCCCAGGGAACGGGATTCAAGCAGTTCGGTGGAGCCGCGCGCGCCTTTGCCCAACGAATCTCTGGCGCGGGCGGTCTCTGAAGGCAAGCGCAGACGTGTCTTGGGGCTGGCCGGCGAGAAGTTCGACGTGATCATCGCCGTCAGCAACGCCAACCGCCCGGCCATGCATGTTTTTCAGAAAACCATCAGGAGGGCCGAGAGGTCCCGGAAAAATAGGAGACAATCCAGTTCACCGGTGAGGATGGAGTATCGGGGCGGAGATTGGTCCGAGGAGGTCTTTCATAAATTTTTGCAGACGCACGATCTGCGGACGATGCTGGGAGAGGCTTATGGCAGAGGGATTCGACAGGAACACGTAAAGGGAATAAAGATTCATTTCGCGGGGACGAGCGCGTCGATGGCGCGGCAGTCAAAACCTGTTGATAACGCGGCTGTCCTGGGATGGCTCAAGCGCCGTTATCCTGAAGACGCGGTTAAATTTGACGCTCAAGCGGTGTCTCAGCTGTGGGCCGTCTACGACAATGTCCGCAGGCAGGATCTTAAGAGGGAGGTCGTCTGCTTCAATGTGTATGTGGATTTTAACGATGGCGGAGGCCGTTGGTTTTCTCTCGCCCTTTATCCGGAAACAGGAAGCGGCAAGGTCACATTCACGGGTGAAAAGAAAATTCTAAACCCCAGGATGACACCCGCATTGGCTGAAGCACCCGGAAAACCAAAAATCCGCGGCCAGATAGCTATGGGTCTTGTCATCAGGGCGGGAGAGATAACACGGGAATCCTCCAAGGAATCGAAGATAAATCTTATAGCAGATATTAGTTTGTTTTTAAAAAGAGAAGATTTAATGGATGAAAGGCATGATCTGGATCAGGTCCTTAATAAGGCGCTTATCTGGATTATTCCCTATTTGTCCGAGAATAAACGACTTCAGAAATACGCCATTGATGTTCTTGGTAAATTCGCCAGGATAAGCGGGGATGATTTTGCCGCGAGGAAATTGATTAATCTTTTGAAGGAGTCGGGTGTCGCTAAAGGAGATCTGATAAGGGCGATTGGGCGTATCGGTGATGGGGGCCAGCTTGCCGGGGCGTGGAATACCACCTTGAAGGAAGATGAAAAATTAAGGGGATTGATCAGGATTCTGATAGGAGAAAAGGTCTTCGATGTATCCAAAGGATTGATGGTGTCTTTGTCTCGTTTATTTAATGGCGAAGGAAACGTTGAGGACGCGCGGATTCTTGTCAGCTATCTGGACAGGCTTTTCCCTGATCCTGAGGAGGGAAGGACGCGTTCCCGCCGTCGTAGTTCCTCGCCAATGGGCGAAGATATGGGAGAAGGAAAAAAGAATTCGGGACTTGGCCTGATCCCCTCGGCCGCGCTTAAGGCGGTTCACCAGGCGGTGAGCCTGTCGAGGGGTTTGGTCTTTGGCCGTCAGTCCCATGGTTCAGTCCCCTTGCAAGAGGAGGCGATTGCGTTGTTATTCCCGTGGTGGATTAATGACAACCCGGGGCTTAAGAAAGAGTTAAAAGACATATTCCGTTCTACGCAAAATGGATTTGACAAAAGACAATTTGATGCTGCCCTGCGGTATAACCTTCTCGCGGCGTATGAGCGGTTTTTAACGGACGCGGAAAAGAACGCGAAAACCATTATCCAGAGATTGCATTATGATACGGCGCAAATCATGTTGTATGAGGAAGCGTTAACCAAAAGCGGGAAAAAGATTGAAGATATCAAGAAGATACTTTCTGTCGGTGTCGGCCGCTGGGAGGGGAATTTTGCGATGGGGTTGGTGTTTCATGAAGTTGAACGGGGGTTAGGTTTCGATATCTCCAGCCGCGCTATACAACACTATGTGGAGGAGAATCTCGATAAATCTGCCAAAGGCAGGGGGATCCCGAGGAGGGATTATCCTTATGCGGCACAAACCGGGGACGCGCGGGAAATGGGACAGGGTGGATTTGTGGGCGCCCTTTCCGTTGAGAGCCTCTTCAAAGGGTTTGAGGCAAGGATGCCGGAATCCGGCGTCCTTCTTGTGGTATTGGATGAATATATGTGGATCAGGTTGAGGGTTTTCAGGCCTCTCTATGAAATGCTGTCAGCCGCCGGGTTCGTTGGGCAGAAAGTCCAGGGGTCAGTCTATGGCGGCCAAAGGGGTTTTAAGAAGGAAGAGTATGGGATTTGGAAGAGGTACCATGATAATAATGATTATATGCTGGTCGGGGATAAAGACGCTGTCAGAAAAATGGGCATGCTGGCGGCGAATTTGTTGCGGATGAAGAGAATGGTCAATTGGCCCGGGCATCTTTCATCGTTTGGTTTGTTCAGCGAATTTATGGAAAACAATCAAAATGTTCTGCTGAAAGTCTTGGCGGAATTCGACCAGGAAATGTTCCAAAAGCTCAACGAAGGAATCGCGGCTTATTCCAGGGAAGAAGAATTCAAATCGCTGAAACTCAAGCGACAAATCCGTATCCTTAAAGAAAACATGAATCAACTGCTAAACGAGCGTAATGAAGCAAACAGGCTTACGGGTGATGCCTCCTCGCCGGTGGAGAATGAGATTGGGCGTGAGGGGCTTAGGCAGCGGCTTGGCGGGCGGCATGGGCTTAATTTCTTTGGTTCAGATAGTTCGTCTGTTGGTGTGGTGCGGCCATCCCTGCCTTCAGCCTTTATGGGCGGTAAGAGGGCGGGGGTGTTCTTTATGAAGCCGCTCGTTAATCCAGGATCGGATGAGGGAGAGATAGCCGAGGCCTTTATGGGCGGCAATTTCTTTAAGGGATTCGATCTGCCGCGCGTCCAGCCGCAGGGAGATGAGCTTCTTCCTGGGTCTGGTGAATTCCACCTTGACGGGTTTAAGTTCATCCAGGAACTCCGTAATGCTGTGGGTGTCCCAGAATTTGCGCTCTTGCTCCAGGGAACTAAACTTGGGGATGCGTCCTTTCATGACTTGTTATCTCCTTTTATAGAATCTTCGTTCAGCTTCGGACATCGCGCGGGCCGTGACGACCTTCGCTTTGTTTTGACCAAGATATTCGAATATGACCGCCATGTATCGTCCGCCTCTGGTTTGGCCGAAGGCGTAGTATCTATTCTGCCGGCTTTTCAGGATCAAGGGGTAACTTCCAAAGCAGACTTCTTCGACCTCGTTGGCTTCAACGCCGTGCCGGGCGATATGCAGGATGGTATCATCGTCCCATTCGATATGGCTGATTCTCAAATATCCACCTCAAAAGTAAATATAAAGCGAAATACAAGAGATGTCAAGAATTATGTCTCTCCCGCCTCCTCGCCGGTGGAGGGGGATTTATCAAGGACAGCCAAACTTGAGAAAATGC
>CAYIQK010000098.1:0-5567 GCA_964365515.1 uncultured Planctomycetales bacterium
TCGGGTTTGAACCGGAAGAAGGAATGGATCGTCTGTCCGTTGACGTGAACCGCCGCGACCCCGGTGGGGGCCAACGCAACGACATTTTTGGAGGTGTGCGCGCGAAAATATTTCAGAAGCGTTGACTTGCCGGTTCCGGCCTTCCCGGTGACGAAGACATTCTGAGGAGTATTTTCCAGAAGATCATACGCGCGGGCGAACTGCGCGTCGAATTCCAGAGAGTCCGCTGTTCCAGTCTCGGATATCGTCATCAAACCACCCGCTCGTTGCCGCCGTCGATCGGGATCTGGGCCCCCGTCGTCTTTGAAAAAACCGGCCCGGCCAAGGCGCAAATCACCTGCGCCACGTCCTGGGAGGAAATCTCCACCCGCAAAAGATTGCTCTTTTTGTATTCTTCGACGCTGAGGCCATAATGCCGTGCCCGGTTCTCCAGAATCTCCTTGGTCCAGACGCCTGTGTCAAAGACTTGATTGGGATGAACGACGTTGACGCGGATTCCCGAAGGAGCCAATTCCAGGGCGGCCACGCGAGCCAATTGCGTCAGACCCGCCTTGGCGACCGAATAAGCCGCCGCGCCGGGCCCTGGGGCCGGGACATTTTTCGAAGCAACGACCACAACCGCCGGATCAACCCCCGCGCGCAGATACGGGATGCACTGCTTCAACAGAAACTGGTGACTGCTCAGATTAATATCCAGACTCTTCTGCCACGTTTCGGAGTCGAGACGCTCGATCTGTTCGCCGGCCGGGAATATGCCGGCGTTACTGACGACAATGTCCAGACCGCCGAATTCCCGCACAACGGTTTCAACGGCTTTTTGGATCTCTTCTTCCTTGGTCACATCACAAACCAGTCCCAGAATCTCCAGCTTATTAAAAATTCCCTTGACGGCCGGACGGATATCCAGGGCCGCCACAACAGCCCCTTGGGCATGCAAGGCCTCGACACAGGCGCGGCCGATACCTCCGGCGGCGCCCGTCACCAGGGCGATCTTTCCCTGAAAGACCGACGTTGTCTCCTTCCTCTTCAGTTTTGCCTGTTCGAGCTCCCAGTATTCCACGTCAAAAATCTCCTTCTCGGACAAAGGCTGCCAGCCGCCCAAGGCCTCGGCCTTCCCAATGGCATCCATCGTGTGGTCGGTGATTTCGTCGATCACGCCGACATCTTTGAGCGTCGCGTCAAAACTGATCGTCCCGTGTCCCGGCCACACGGCCCAGCGCGGGGCGCTGTCTAAACACACGAAATCGCCGTAGGCGTGCCGTTTGAAATATTTCTGGTACTCCTCCTGAAAATGCTTCAGATCGGCTTCCGGATCCTTTTTGATCACGACCGGAATCCTTTTGGTGCGCAGGACGTGATCCGGGGTCAGAGGGCCCCGGCAGCCACTCCAGGCGGGCTTGGCGTGGTTAGCAAAGTTGATCTGCCGCGGGCCCGAGCGCAGTCTGGCGATGACCGGCGTTTTCCTTGCCCTCGAAACCAGACAGCGGATCTGCGCCAACTTCAAAAGATCTTCCTCAACTTCGGCCGCAGGAAAAGCCACGATCACACCCTGCGCTTTGAGATAATCCTCGGCGCGGGAAACCATTTGAATCATCCGCTCGTAAGTTCCCCGGGCGTCGCGGCCAAAGGTGATGACGCCGTGATGCAGGAGAACCATCCCGTCCAATTGCTGCCAGTCCGCATCCTGAGTCATTTCATAAACCTTCTTGGCCAAAACAAACCCCGGCATGACGTACGGAATCACGAGAACGCGGGGACCGTAAATCTCCCGGATCTTTTCCCGGCCATCCTTCGTATTGCTGATCGCCACAACCGTATCGGCATGCGTGTGGTCAACAAAGGTGAAGGGGATGATCGCGTGCAGGATCGCCTCCACGGAGGGATTCGGGGCATAGGGGTCAATCATCGCGGCGCGCTGGAGTTTGACCATCTCTGAGTCGCTCAAGGAATCCAACTCCGCCATCCGCCGCAAGACATTGAGCCGAACCGGCGCAAACCCCTGGCGTTCGATCGCTGCCAAATCCCACCCGCTTCCTTTCACATACAATATCTCCTCTTTTTCATTGAAGAGATTCGTCACAGCGATCTTAACGGATGTGTTCCCACCCCCATGGAGGACCAATTCCGGCTCACGTCCCAGCAAACGGGAGGTGTACACCCTCAAAACAAGGGGATCTGCCGCGCACTGTTTGGCCTCATCATCGTTCCACAAACTTTTCATGACTATGAATGACTCCTGACGACATTTTTGAAACTGCCTAAGACAGACTCCAGAACAACGCTCCAATGCAGACGATATTCCTTGTCATAGTGAATGGTCTCGGACACGGATTCGCCATTGACGGTCTTTAACAACACCCCTGTCTGATAAGCACCCGGGTCCGTCGTGTCCACAACCGTGGCCATGGCCGTGGACCATCGCACCTCTCCCTGCATCCGGACCGGCGCAACGGCGCCGGGCAAATAAACCTCCAGATTGAGGTAGTCTCCTTTTTGCAATTTCTTCCGCGAGGCAAAACACAATCCTTCGGCACTGACGTTTTTACTCAAGGCGGAGTATTTCGGGGATAAGGTCTTGGCTTTTTTTCTGTCGATGAGTTGGAACTTGACCTTGGTTTTGATATCGTACGCGAAGTCAAAGTGGATTTTTAACGCTGTATCATAACGCTCAGACCGGCGTTTTTCTTCCCAACTTTCTTTCTTCATCTTAATGCTATCCTCACGATGGCGTTCAATCCTTGCGCAAAATGATTGATCCCATACCCAAACTATTTTGCACCTTCCACAGCGAGACTCTCAACGACCCGCGGGATTCTCGATTGTCTCATCCCTCTCGTTTGGGGCTGAGATTCCCCCGCCGTGAATTTGACAGCCACCAGATACGACGCCGCCATCTGTTTGTGCAGAACATGAACGATCTTTCCGAACCCGCGGAAGACATTGATCATCCCCGACATGGCGACCTGGATCTGAAGGACATCCCCCGTATGGTATTCATAATCACTGTAGAACGAAACTCCGCCCAAACTGATTTCATGGGTGGTGGACAGATGCCAGGAGCGATCGGCATTTTTCAATCGCCCTTTCTTCAGGCGGTATTCAATGCTGAGAATGCGCTGGGTCCTGAAACACAAGCGGCGTTCTTTGAGTAACGGTTTGACCATCATGACACCATCTTTTTTAGATTTGCTGCCAAGAAAAACCGAATGTCTCGGCCACTTCCCGGATCACCAATTCCCCCTTGATCATATTGACAGCCCTCTTCAAGGAGTGATGTTCCCTCACGGCCTTCACATATCCTTGATTGGCCAATAAAAGGATATACGGCAAAGTGGCGTTCGTCAAGGCGTAGGTGCTCGTGCGGGCCACGGCGCCCGGCATATTCGTCACGCAGTAATGGACGATGTCGTCAACGACATAAGTCGGATTTTCATGCGTTGTGGGCCGGCTGGTCTCGATGGATCCGCCCTGATCGATCGCGACATCGATGATGACGGCGCCCTTCTTCATCTGAGAAACGGTTTTGCGGTCGATCACGCAAGGGGCCTTGGCGCCTCGGATCAAGACACTGCTGATCACCAAATCCGCTTTAAGGACAGCTTCGCGGACCGTGTGAGCGTTGCTCATGAGCGTGTGCACATTCGGCGGCATGATTTCATCCAAAAACCGCAAACGGCTAAGATTCGTATCCATGACCGTGACTTGGGCCCCCAGGCCGGCGGCCATCTTGCAGGCATTGGAACCCACCACACCGGCCCCGATGATGACCACCTCCGCCGGAGCGACCCCGGGAACGCCGCCCAATAAAATCCCGCGGCCCTTCATCGGTTCCTCAAGACATCTCGCCCCCGCCGGAACCGACATGCGCCCGGCCACCTCGCTCATGGGAGTTAAGCACGGCAATTCCCCATTTTCCAATTGAAGCGTTTCATAGGCAAACGCGATGACATTTCTCTTCAACATCTCCTGGGTCAATTCGCGGCTCGCGGCAAAATGAAAGAAGGTGAAAATAATGAGCCCCGGCCGCAGATAACCGTATTCCTCTTTTTGCGGCTCTTTGATCTTGACCATCATCTCAGATCGGGAATAAATCTCGGCCGGCGAATCCAGGATCACGGCGCCGGAGATTTCATATTCCTGATCGCTGATACCGCTTCCTGCGCCGGCACCTCTCTCGATATAGACCTTGTGGCCGGCACGGGTCAGCACCTGTACCCCCACGGGAATAAGCCCGGCACGATATTCGTTATTTTTGATCTCTTTCGGAACTCCGATGATCATGGGGCGGGACCAATCATCTTTTCCGGACGGACAACTTCATCAAATTTTTGGGCCGTCAGAAATCCGAGCGCGGCCGCCGCTTCTTTGAGAGTGATATTTTCGGCGTGCGCCTTCTTCGCGACCTTGGCGGCGTTGTCGTATCCGATGTGGGGATTCAAGGCGGTGACGAGCATGAGCGAACTGTCCAGATGCCTGCGGATATTTTCTTTGTTGGCTTCAATTGCGACAACGCAATGCTCCGCGAAACTCTCGCAGGCACCCGAGAGCAAACAGATCGACTGCAAAAGGTTATAAATGAGAACCGGCTTATAGACATTCAACTCAAAATTTCCGCTCGCCCCGGCGATGGTGATGGTGGTATCGTTACCCATCACCTGAACGCAGACCATCGTCATGGCCTCACATTGAGTCGGATTCACCTTCCCCGGCATGATGGAGCTTCCGGGTTCATTGGCCGGCAGGTCGATCTCCCCGATCCCGCAGCGCGGACCGGAACCGAGCCAGCGGATGTCATTGGCGATTTTCATGCAGGAGGCGGCCAGTGTCTTCAAGACACCGCTGAATTCCACAATCGCGTCGTGCGCGGCCAAAGACTCGAATTTGTTCTGTGCCGTCACGAAGGGCTTTCCGGTCAATTCCGCGATTTTTTTAGCCGCTTCCACGGCAAACTTCGGATGCGTATTGAGACCGGTCCCCACCGCCGTGCCGCCTAAGGCCAATTCATACAATCTTGGAAGCGCTCCTTGAATCCGTTTCAAACCATTGGTCAGCTGTTGAACATATCCGGAAAATTCCTGTCCCAAGGTCAACGGCACGGCGTCCATCAGATGCGTGCGGCCGATCTTGATAATATCCTTAAACTCGTCGGACTTGACTTCCAAGGCATCGCGCAGTTTCGTCACGGCAGGGATCAGATGACCATGAATCTGTTCGACGCTGGCGATGTGCATGGCCGCAGGGAAGACATCATTGGAGGACTGAGATTGATTGACGTCGTCATTGGGATGAACGGGCTTTTTGCTTCCCATCCGGCCGCCGGCCATCTCGATGGCGCGGTTGCTGATCACCTCATTGACGTTCATGTTCGTCTGCGTGCCGCTTCCGGTCTGCCAGACAACCAGCGGGAAATGATCACCCAGCTTTCCCCCAATCACTTCATCGGCGGCCTTCACAATCAGGGCGCCTTTTTCCTTCGGCAGGAGACCCAGATCCATATTGACTAAAGCGGCGGCCTTTTTGATGACGCCCAAGGCCCGGATGAGCTCCGGCTGGAACCGCTCGCCGCC
>CAYIQK010000099.1:0-5497 GCA_964365515.1 uncultured Planctomycetales bacterium
TGATAGACGTTGTCATCTGAACATCAGCCCTGCGGCTGTCAGGGATAAGATATTTCTGATTGGATGATTCCTGGCGAAACGCCACTTCGATCACTCTGCCGGAAGAGGGAATTTTTATTTTGACGGAACTGGAATCGCTTAACGGCCCTTTTTCGTGGACAACCCCGAAATCGATATTGTTCTTCGTTATAAAACCAGCCTCTACTGTTGTCTTTTGCGGATAAAGCACGTAATCACGAATGTTGGGATTAGCAACTCTTTCCGGCGCGAAACTTCCGCTCTGTCTCACGCCGAGTCTGGCATCCCCTTGCGGCAGTGAACGCGTCAACTCCGTCCCTCCCACCACCTCCAACGGAAGGACGCTGACAACATCCTGATTGTTATATCCTTCACCACTTGCGGCGGCCCCAAGTTTCAAATCCGTTTTCTCACCAAGCTGAACCTTTTGCGCCCCACCCACACCGGCGCTTATGAATTCCCAAGTTTCTTTTGACCCCTCTTGCTGTAAATCGGTTACTGCGAAATCTGCCCTGTAATTCAGATTTGAACTTTTTCCTGTGATGCCATCCCCATATTCCAGCTTAAGATACGGCGCGGCCTGCAAAGGAGACTGTTCATCGTTGCCCTTCATCCCGCCCACGACGAGCCTTGTGCTTCCACCGGGGGTTAACGCAAAAGAGGTGTCGACGCTGGTTTCATTGAGGGTTTCAAGGACATTGACGGGCTGTGTCCGGATTTGCGGATTTCTGTCTTGAGAAAGCGCCATATCGGGGGAAGCCGTTAAAAGCGCGCTTGTAAGGGCGCCGGTCAGAGCCAATTTGGCTCCAAAGTTCTTCACCTTGCCATAGACCATTCCCAGCCGGCTTCCTGTCTTTTCTGTCTGAGGCATTATCTCTGCTTGATCTCTGACTTCCGGAGCCGTAGTTAGAATCGAAGATAAAGAATGGTCTGCTTGAATTGATGTCTGCGGTGACGTGACAAGTTTAAACTTCGGCGCCTGCATCGCGGCAAATACATCGCTGTCCACTCTCGCCGGAGCACCAGGAATAATATTCCCATATTGGTCTTTAACCGAAGTCGGTTCCTTGAGCGCCTCTGAGGCGATGATGTCTTGATACGAAGCCTCCGGATTTTTGATAACTCTGGCTTCATGCGCGTAGACCGCGTCCAGGCGCTCTTGCTTATTCCCTCCCGCCAAAAGATCGTTGCGCCCTATTTCATGCATATGATAAGCGTCAAAACGCTCAACGGCCTCTTGACTGACATAAATCGTGCCATCCTCCGCCGTTGTAACGCCGGCAAATTTATGATCAAAGCTTTCCAGCGCCTGTGCCCTCTTCAAAGGCGAAGGAATGTTTTGGATGGCCTCAATGAGCTTTGCTTTGATATCGCTGACGCTGGCTGTAACCAATCGGACCTTGGCGTTTTCGCCAAAATGATTTATCGCCGCCGTTTTATGATCCTGATATTGCGCCTCATTGCCATTTAAGAGATCAACCGATGAAACGTCCTTGAGAATGGCATTGAGTTTTGGACGAACCAGCGTGTTGAACTCCGCGGCATCCATCGTCATCAATTGCTCATACGTTTTCTGCGGCACGACAAGAATCCTGTTGCCCGCATCGCTCGGGGCAATCTCTTGGCGTTCAACGCGGCTCATATCCTCGGTGATATCTTGAACATCACTTCGTTGCGTGAAATCAATGCCTTGATTCTCCTTGATCTCGTCTAAGGCCGCCTTAGAAAACTCCATCACGCGCGCCGACGGTTGGAATCCATCCATGACAACTTGGTGCTGTTGAATATCCCTGCCGCCAAAATCTTTAAACTGCGCGACACGCTGTTGTGAGAGGGCAATCGGAGAGTCAAAACTTATTGAACTCCGGGCGGGAACCTTGATTTGTTTATTATCCAAACTGAAGATAACCGCTTCATCTTTGGGGTTCACATAACCAGTGAAGAAATCCTGGCCGCCCCTGCGGGCAACCATGGGATAGGCATAACCTTCGTGATCCTCTGTCAAGGTCGCGTAATCCCTGGTCATCGGCGAGCTGGTGTCCGCGCGGGCGGCGATTTGCGTCTGCTTCTGCGCGGGCGAACTGCTGTTTTCCGAAAGCGGCATGATCATGGTTGGCACCATCGTCGGCGAAGAAACGGCGGGCGGAGGTGTGAGCATTGGCGCTGGGGAAGAGAAAATAGCATTCGAAGGAGGTAAATACTGTCGCAGGTTGGACGGAACCCGGACTTCCACATCCAAATTGACAACTGGAGAATCATATGATACTCTATTTTTCTCCGACAAATAAGGGGGGATATCCAATGTATGCGATCGTAACTGTCCTGATTCTAATGTTAATTTCGACAGCGTGGGTTCTCTGGGAGAAGAAACACCCGCATAAGTCTCACCACTAATCCCTCCCATTGCTAATTGCTTCACTATCTCCCGCCCGTCCGCCGAAACCGGCGAGGCGCTCGTTCCCCCATCTTCTTTACGAGATGTTCTCAACTTTGCCAAGTCATCTGTTATCTTTCTCTCCACCAAAGACCGATCCATCGCTTCCCGGACGGCCTCACTGACCGCAGTCTCTTCATAGCCATTAGTCACGTCCGACTGCGATGTTTCTGTCGCTCCCGGTAACCATGATGTTACCGGTGACCATGACGGCCTTGTGGTGGAATCAATTTCCTTTTGTCTTATCTCCCAATCTTTCCCGCTTTTTGTTAATTCAGGATTAAAAGCCTTTGAAGGATCGTCATATATTTCTCGAGCCAATTCCTTAAGTCCACTTCCTCCTTGAGCCTGCAATCCTTCTATTATGGGTTTCCATCCATCCATAATTTTTTCTCTTGTCGTTGCTTGAGGATGCTGCGTAAGAAATGGCGTCACAAATGGCAGATCTCTTATAAGAGACAGGGACACTGATTTTTTCCACTCTTTAAAGATGCTTTCCGGAGAATATCCTGCATCAGCGGCAAGAACCATCCCAAAGACATCTGCTGCTATTTCCTCGTTTAAGACGGGGATCAAAAATATATTTTTTGTGTTATCCCACCAGCCATCCTTATGCCACCGCCAAAGACTATGCCCTATTTCATGACCTAATATCGTAGCCTGTTGATTTCCATTAAGATTTTTTATAGAGCCGCGGGTAAGATGAATTGTCCTGCCATCCGGATCGCTGTGAGCATTGATATCGCTATCCGGATCAAACGACAGCCGGGTTTTATGACCAAACAATTCGTAAGCGACATCGGAAACTTTGCGTGCGATTTCTTTATACTCTCGCCTCTCCTCCGAGGTAAGATCCTTGTTTTTATCTACTGATTTAGACACCTCGAATACTGCCACATTCTTATCAAGAGGCTTTGGGGGATATTCCGGATCAACAATGGCCCCAGTCACTGCCCCCCCTATAACAAGCAAAGAAAAAGCAGATAAAAGAACTATGTCTTTTTTAATCTGCGTTTTATTCCTCCCCCAGAAGTCCTGAAGAGTGTGCTTGCCCTTGTTGAACGCGAACGGAAGCAAACCGCCTGTCTTGTCAACGTCAGCGAATTTTTTGTCAAACCATCCCTGAATAAGACCACCGCCCAACCCAAGTCCCAAATAGGTTCCGCCGGCCTGCGAAAGCGGCGTGACAGACATAGTGTCTACCGCCGAGGAGGACGACTGGCCTTGGGTCAATTGAGTCGGTGCCGACTTAATTGCGCTGACAAGGCCGGGAAGAATCATTGGGCTGGAAGAAAATGGCGCGATTGCTGGTGCGGGCGAAACTGTCGGTGGCAGTAACTCCGGCGGGGCGTGGGCGCGCTCCTCCGGGACCGATGGTGAACCAACGCTCTTCATTCCCGGAATCCTAACTTCCCCAACCGGCTGCTCTTTCGATAACTGCGACTCTCGCCCCGCATCCACGGCGGCGTGTGATGGCTGCTGGGACTCGACTTCCTTAATCTTCCGCCCAAGTTCAGGCGAAGGCATTTTGACGAATTTCACTTTATCCGCTGGAGATACAACGCTTGTCCCCGTCGATTTATCACCCGTCGTCCGATACGCGTAAGATTCTCCCTGGACATCTCCTCCATGCCCGGGAATAAAAACCACCTTTTCGATCCCGGGATGATCGGCAACAAGCTGACGGATCACGCGGGGCATCTCTTTGTTTAAATGAACAACGACCTGATCGGGACTGTTCTCCACGATCCACTTTAATTCCGCGGCCTCAATAAGCGCCGTACGGGGCAACTCGAGCCACCCGGAAACTTCGTTGGGCTGATCCGGGTTTCCCTTATAAACCACCGGGTATCGATCCGGCCTTCCCGTTGGGGAATCGAGATGGATTTCCACAAAGAGTGTTTTCGCGGGGTCTATGCCTGACATTCTTTGGGCATTGGTCATTTGGACAAGATAATGCTGCGGAGTGTGCCCGATACCGCCGGTCAATGCTTCGTTGGGCGCCACGACAAACTCAACGCCATTTTGCGTTTCATTGGCGACCGAGGCCAAAAGTTCCGCAACTTTAGGTGTCATGAATTTCTCGGCAATAATTCGATATTGACCATCCCGCACGGATTGCGAAGACTCCCGCATTATCCTGGCGAGCTCAACCACTGCTTTTTCCGAAGAGAGCGGGACCGGCAACGACACATCCAGCTTAGGCAGCCCCTGGCTTAATTCTGCAATTTTCTCTAAAGACGGCCGGCCAAAATTTTCCACAAGCGGCATAGTTTCCGCTTCAGTCACCAGTCTTTGATTGACTTGATATCTGGTTAACTGCTGTTCTGGCGTCTCGAAGAAAGATTGTTCTATTTGTCTTTCGATGGCGGGAGGATTCAAATAGGAGTAAGAGGCTTGCGTGGAGATGCCCGGACCCGCGGCGCTGCCCAGCAGAGAGCCGGCTAATGTAAGACCAATCAATCCCCCGGTAATCCCTGAATCACTGCCGGGCCTGATCCCCTTCTTGAATTTGGCCCAAAGGTTGTTCAAGAGCCCCGGCGTCGGCGCTTGCAACGGCGGCACAACAGGCGGCTCCGGTACCACAACAGGAGAAATCGTCGGCGGTTCCGGAACTTCGATCGTAGTCGTCGATGTCGACGGCGGGCCTTGTGATTTCTGGGGCGATTCCTGCGGCCTTTGAGCAACAACGGGATCAAACAAATCCAACTGTTCAAACTGAACACCTTGATCCGTCGGTCTTGCAAAATCAATTCTTGTCGGTTCAATTTCCTGCTGTTGCGATGACGGCATCTCCGGCATCGTCAGCCCCAAATTCAATGCCTGCTGTTCCCACTCCGGCATAGTTGCTGTTGACCACTTCGCGCCGGCCGAGTCGACTCGTTGAGTTGTCCCTGGAGTTATTGGTTGATTGGACGCAGGGCCTCGGGCTAAATCCTCTCGTTTTTGACGCTGATAAGCCTCAAGAGGATCCATCTCCGGTAAAGGCTCTTTATGCTCGTAGGCCGAGAAATCCGTACCCCCTGCCGACAATTTCGCCAACTC
>CAYIQK010000100.1:0-3690 GCA_964365515.1 uncultured Planctomycetales bacterium
ATATCTTTGTGCCAACCGAATGTGTGACCGTCCGCCTCGATCAACAAACCAATTTTTCCCGTGACGGGCTCAAGAATCAACACCCCCAGATAACGATGTTGCATAATAACATATCGCCCACCGGGAATCCAGCGAATTTGCTTAACAACGAGATCTCCTCCCTTGTACTGGTGGCGTGCCATATCGCTCAAAACCGGTTCCCGCGGGATCTTGCATAATCTCTTGCGAAACCAATTTTTGGCGACGAAATAGAGATTGTCTTCTTCGTCAATACCCAGAGCGGAACCTTTTTCGGAAACTAACGATTGAGGGGTTGGCGCCTGCGTGAAAGAGAGTTGATCCGCGTCCAAGAAGAGATCGATTCCCCGGATATTCAAATTCTCAATTGGGACAGAGGAATGTTCAGAAGGAATTTCAACAACAGACTCCGGTACCAGCGTGGCCAATGGGATACGAAAGACATGGACGTCAAAGGCATACGTGTGGACGGAGGTGTCTTTGGCCTCATGACGCAGATAATAAAGATTCTCGCTTGAGCGATCCCAATAAAGTGATGAGATCCGGCGGGCGGGACTTTGGACAGCCCGTTTTTCTCCGTTTTCGATATCATAAACGTACAAATGATCCTGAGAAGAATACCGGGACCAGCGCGCGATCTCATAACAAAAATGGCGGCTGTCCGGGGCCCAGCGGATGCCGCTTAAGACCCCCTTGAGCTCTCCCGAGGGTCCAAGCCCGCCGACCGAGTCAATCAATGCGCTTCGCCAATTTTCCAGGTCAACGGAATACAACTTCTGCCCGGCGACCACCAGCAGATGCTTTCCATCCGGTGAGAAGTGATATTCTTTGATGAATTCATCAGCCGTTAAAACATCTCCTTGATCCCGCCCATTGACCCGGATCGAACGCAACTGACGACCGTCAATGAAATAAATCCTGAGATTATCTTTGACCCAATGCGTGTTCGATAAAATATCCTCCGGGAACTGAAACCTCAAAGCGGGTTTCTGATAATTCAGCCAAAACAAATAACCGACGATGGATATGAGGGCCGCCTGTCCCGCCACGATGGTCATGAAGAGAATGTAGCGGATCGCCGAGTGAAAAACATCCTTCAGCGAGATCTCCTTGAGTTTCAAAGAGAGAAACAGGACCACAAAGAATATGGTCATAACCACCACAACGGAAAAAAACAATTCGAAGTGGTTGCTCAAACGCTGAACAATATCATTGAATCGATTTTCATCCATTTTTCTATCGAGAAATTAATCCTTGATCAATTTTTCAGAAACGCCGATGGGGGTTTGGTAATTCAGGACAACGATATAACTCGAGATAATGAACGTCAGCATCGTCACGGCCTGGATGAGCTGTGACACCGTATGACTGATATGCCCCAGGTTGAAGGCCAATACGGCGATCAACAACGAAAATTCGCTCAATTGCCCCAACCGTGTCCCTGTTTCTTGGGCAAAGGCCCGTTCTTCGCCGGCCATCATCAATAACCGCTGAAACAGCCACGGTTTTGCCAAGACAAAGACAAGTGTCAGCGCCAAAGAAGGCAGCCATATCCCTCTCAACACTAAAAAGTCCAATTTGGCCCCGAGCGTAAAAAAGAACAAAACCAGAAAAAAGTCCCTCAAGGGTTTCAATCGCTCCGAGATAAACAATGCGATCGGATGCCGTGCCATCACAACACCGGCAAAAAAAGCCCCGGTTTCGTAGAACAAACCCATGCGGTTGGCAATACCGGCTATCCCAAAACACCAGGCCAGTCCCAAAATGAAAATGATTTCGTGCAGACGGTCAACATACCCCATAACCCTCCTCAAAACATACTGCTCAACTAAAATCAAAACACCAATAAAAAGGCAAAGCTTAATCGTCAAAAAGGCAAAACTCAAGAATACCCCCTGCGCCGCTCCAAGGCATCGGATCCACGCAAGGACAACGATGGCCAACAGGTCTTGTATGATGAGCACTCCGATGCAAATGGCGCCCATCCTCTCATGATGCAATCTGGTCGTAGGCAATAATTTGACAACCAAAATGGTGCTGGAAAACATAAACGCCAGGCCGATACACAAAGCGTCCATGGCCGAAAAACGAAACACACGGGCAATGAGAAAGGCCGTCAAAAATGAAGCCGCGCAATTGGCAGCCGTGATGAAAATCGTCTTGCGGAACAAACGCAAGAGTTTCTGCGGATGAAGACAAAGCCCCGCAAGGAACAACAACAGTGTTACCCCCAGACGGGAAATCATCTCGATCGATTCAACGTGCCGGATCCACCCCAACCCCCACGGCCCGATCAAAACGCCGCAAAGGATATAAGCGATAATGATCGGTTGTTTGAGGAAAACAGCCCCGAGGGATAATACCGCCGATCCGACAATGATAATGCTGAGATCAAGAGCAAACTGTTCCATCGAATATCCCTCACCTGTTTCGAAAAGAGCCGTTGATTTCTACACCGAGAATCGGACGCAGGCGAATCATGCTCAGCAGCAAATCAACGCTTTTGACATGCTGCACATGCCGGACCTCCTTGAGCATCCGCGGCAAGACAAGCGAGACCATGAAACGCAAAATCGATGAAATGAGAAAAAGGGAAAGAATGGGATAGCCGGACAAACGCGGCAAATGCGGGATGATGAATCCACCCAAAAGCGCCCCGCTGGCAAGCGCAACTCCGTTGACCACATGAAAATAGGCAATGCACCGTGTCCGCTTGGATGGCGTGACCGCATCGTAGATAAAGTTCACCGAACACAGATTAAACCCCGCCCAGAGAAAACCGGAAAACATCTCGACCATCATCAGATAAGGCGGCGACTGATTGAGAATCCATAAAAACGGGATGACGGCGATCAAACGCGAGGTGAGACGGATGATCGTGAGATTCCCGACCACATCCGCGTGTCTTCCCCAACGACGGACATTCAAAAACAAGATGAGCGGCGCCGCGGTGATGATGGCTGTGTAGATCAAATAATTGAACGATAAATCCCGAAGCATCAAAACGGCGAAATAGGGAGCGGCCAGATTCACCGAAAAATTCATCAGGGAAACAAAAAGCACGAACTTGGCAAAATTGCTTTCCTTCAGCCGCCGGAAAAATTGAACAAATGTGAAATGATCCTCCCTGCGATACGGCAAAGGCGGTTCCACCATCTTGTGAAGCATCCCCCACGATATGACCCGGCTCAAACACGCCAGACCAAACAACAAGGCAAAACCATAAGAAAGATTGATTTTCTCCATGCGGTGCAAAATAACTCCGGCAACAATCATCATCCCCACCGTAGCCAGCCCCAAATTGCGGCTGCGCCACCCGAAATAGTCTCCGCGTCTTTCCACGTCAACTAAGTCGGAGAGAAAACTCATCCATGCAGGATGAAAGACCATCCCAAAACCAGTGAACAAAACCGCCAAAACAATGAATACCCAATAATTCTGCCAATTTTTAAGGATAAAGACCGCAATCAAAAACAGAATGACCGCTTGCAGCATAACAAAAAAGCTGATCATCTTCTGACGGGATTTGAACTTCTCGACAATTTCCGCGCTGAATAACTGCATGAACGAAGAAAAAAAGTTGGCGGAGGAATTAAAAATCCCGATATGACGGGCCTGACCTCCCAGATACAGGATAAACGGCGCGAAATATTCCTGGGTCAGACCCGTCAT
>CAYIQK010000100.1:3790-5472 GCA_964365515.1 uncultured Planctomycetales bacterium
AAACCCGATCCCTGTAACAACCTGTCCTAAAACCCTCGCGTGATCGGTTTCCCCATGGATTTGAAGACCCAAGTAAATGAACAGCATGGTCCCCAGGCAAATCAGAATGCTTGTCCGAATATCAACCGCTTTGCCGCGAACCTGGCGTTCAGCGCCGATCACAAGGCCGCAAATGACCGAAACGGTTATGCGCAGCCAAAACGAAGGATCATAAATATGCGGAACCATCGTCATCCCCCCTTCCTTATTGCATGATGATCTGAAAAATGCCTTTGCGGATCATCATAACCGCTATGGCGGCCAGCAACAGCGCCATGACCTTTGACAAGGCGCGTGAACCAGCCACCCCCAAAATCCGTATCAAAATTTCGGAAAAATTAAGAACAAACCCCACAATCAAAATGTTCGCCAAGACGGCCATGACGGTTATTGCCGCGCCAAATTGATCCACCACCATCAAAGAAGTTGTTAAAACGGCCGGACCGGCGATGAGCGGCGTGCCGATGGGCACCACCCCCGGATCATCCTCCTCCGGCGCGCGTTTTTGCTGGCCGGGTTTGAGAAGATCGAGAACGGCAATGCAAAACAGGATGGTTCCGCCGGCGATCATAAAATCGCTGACGTTGATCCCCAGGACACTGAAGACCCGTTTGCCCAACCAAACAAATCCCAACGCCAAACACAATGCCGTCACAAGGGATTGAAAAACCACTTTTCTCTTGATTCGCGGATCCAACCCCTGCGTTAAAGACATATATGCAGGCAGGATTCCGATGGGATCCACGGCCACGAGGATAGGAATGAAGGCCAGCAAAAAACTGTTTGTCATGGGATCGTCAATTTTTTTTGTTTGTTGAAATTTCCAAATGCATTATATAATCCGTACCATTTTTTATATACGATTATATCAACTTTCTCAAAACGGTCTGCAGGATCCCGCCGTTGCGGAAATAATCAACATCCACAGGTGTGTCAAGGCGTACTGTCACGGGGAATTCCCTCTTCGTTCCATCAGCGGATCTGGCAACGGCCGTGATATCCTGACGGGGCTTCAAGTTGTCATCAATCCCCTGAAAATCAAAGATCTCATCCCCTTTGAGTCCCAGAGACTCCGCCGAATCCCCCGGCTTAAATTCCAAAGGCAGAACACCCATGCCGGCGAGATTGCTTCGGTGGATCCGCTCAAAACTCTGGGCGAGAACAGCCCGTACCCCCAGAAGCGCGGTTCCCTTGGCCGCCCAATCGCGGCTGGAACCGGTGCCGTATTCCTTGCCTGCCAAGACAAGCAGAGGTATCCCTTCCTCATGGTAACGCGTGGCCGCGTCATAGATGGTCATCTTCTCGCCTGTGGGAAGATGCATTGTCCATGACCCTTCACTGCCGGCCAGAAGCTGGTTACGCAAACGGACATTGGCGAAGGTCCCCCGCGTCATCACGCGGTCATTGCCCCGTCGGGAGCCGTAGCTGTTGAAATCTTGGGGTTTGACCCCCTGTGTGATCAAGTATTGACCGGCCGGCGCTTCCGGCGAAAACGCACCGGCGGGAGAGATGTGATCAGTTGTGATCGAATCGCCGACCATCACAAGGACACGCGCTTCCTGAATTCCCTGGATCGGGTTCACTTCCTTTTTCATCCCGATAAAAAATGGCGGTTCCTGAATATAGGTGCTTTTCTCTTTCCA
>CAYIQK010000101.1:0-5444 GCA_964365515.1 uncultured Planctomycetales bacterium
CGGTGGAAAAATGCCGTGTCCGCAAAAGCGGCCGGGGTTATTTTGTCGAACTGCACATCGAAGTCGACGGCAAGATCCCTGTCATCGAGGGCCATAGGATTGCTCATCAGGTCGAAGACCGGCTGTTTCATTCAGAATTACAAATCATCGGCACGGTTGTCCATGTCGAACCTCATGAGTCCACAACACCACATTAATGCGACGGCTGAAGGCCCAGCCGTTCCGCTACCCAGACCTTAATGATTGACTGACGGGGCACACCAAGACGTTTTGCTTCTTTGTCTAAAGAGTGGATCATCCACTGGGGGAAATCAACATTGACCCTTTTTTGCTCCTGTTCAGGCCTTCTTGCCTTCGCGGTATCAAGGTGCCTGGACATATCCTGGCCTTCATCAAATTTTTTGTCGAAATCTTTAGCTTTCATAAATGTCCACCTCCTCCTGCCGGGACCGGCGCACAGAAATAATCCTGGTTTTATCCGTTCGATATGTAACAATGCCGGACCAATGTTTGCCGGCGATGCGGCCAATCACTAAAAATCTCGGTTCATCTGAAGTCTTGGCGGGGATTTCTACCAAATCCGGGTCATCCCAAAGCGCTTGAGCTTCGAGAAAATCAATGCCGTGCTTTTTCTTGTTATATGTGCTCTTGTCAGAATTTAACTCAAAATCCATGGTATATTAAATATACTATATTTATACTAAATGTCAACAGTCCAAAGGGCGTTGGACACTCCCGGAAGTGGGTTGGTTCAGTGATAAGTTGCTTGACGTAATGTTTTAAAGAATTATAATGGGGACATTCGTAAAAAGACGCAAAAATATTATTGATGATATGGGACAACCATTGATGCAGACGGGGTTAAAAAGAAATATTAAGGAAATGATCGATCAAAATCAGGAAAAACCCATGCCAAGAAAACAAGTGACCATCGATGGGAATGACGCGGCTTCCTATATCGCTTATCAGACCAATGAAGTGATCGCCATTTATCCGATCACACCTTCCTCCCCGATGGGTGAGAAGGCGGACGAATGGGCGGCGGCCGGGAAACAGAATATCTGGGGGACGGTCCCTGCTGTTCAGGAGATGCAAAGCGAAGGCGGGGCCGCCGGGACCATCCACGGCGCCCTTCAGACTGGGGCTTTGGCAACCACATTTACCGCCTCTCAAGGGTTGCTTCTGATGATCCCCAATATGTATAAGATCTCAGGGGAACTCACCTCCACCGTCTTTCATGTGGCGGCCCGCACGATCGCCGCCCAGGCTCTGTCGATCTTTGGGGATCAATCGGATGTCATGGCCGCCAGGTCAACCGGGTTTGCCATGTTAGCGTCGGCCAATGTCCAGGAGGTTATGGACCTCGCCCTCATTGCCCAGGCCGCCACTTTAGAATCGCGCATTCCTTTTCTTCATTTTTTTGATGGATTTCGCACCTCCCATGAGATTTCCAAGGTGGAACAGCTCACTGTTGAGGACATCCGGCACATGATCAGCGATGATCTGGTTCTGGCCCACCGCGCCAGGGCATTGTCCCCTGATCATCCGGTTCTGCGCGGGACATCCCAAAATCCGGATGTCTTTTTCCAGTCCAGGGAGGCCGCCAATCCTTACTACACAGCCTGTCCGGGCATTGTCCAGAAGACCATGGATCAATTCGCCCAATTGACCGGCCGGCAGTACAAATTGTTTGATTATTACGGCCCCAAGGACGCCGAACGGATCATCGTCATCATGGGATCCGGAGCCGAGGCCTGCCAGGATACGGTTGACCGTTTGGTCAAAAGCGGGGAGAAGGTGGGGCTTCTGAAAGTGCGGCTTTACCGTCCGTTTGTGGTGAAGAATTTTATCGATGCCCTGCCGGCAACAGTGAAAGTCCTGGCTGTCATGGACCGCACCAAGGAACCCGGAAGCGCCGGCGAGCCGCTTTATCTGGATGTGGTCACTGCCATTTTTGAGACTGCCAGGGATAAGAAATTTCCCCAAATGCCTGGGGTGATCGGCGGACGCTACGGCCTTTCGTCTAAGGAATTCACCCCGGCCATGATCAAGGCCGTCTTTGATGAGATGAAGAAAAATGACCCCAAGAATCATTTCACGGTCGGCATCAACGACGATTTGTCCAAGACAAGCTTAGATTATGATGAGCGTTTCACCATCGAAAGCGACCAGGGTGTGCGGGCTATCTTTTATGGATTAGGGTCTGACGGGACGGTGAGCGCCAACAAAAGTTCCATCAAAATCATCGGTGAACACACGCCCAACTATGCCCAGGGATATTTTGTTTATGATTCCAAGAAGGCCGGTTCCATGACGGTGTCGCATCTGCGGTTCGGCCCCAAACCGATTCATTCCACCTATCTGGTCAGCCGGGCGAATTTCGTCGGCTGTCACACATTCAGTTTTTTGGAAAGATATGATGTCTTGGAGAAACTCGATCCCAAAGGGGTCTTTCTGTTGAACAGTCCTTTCGGGCCGGAAGAGGTGTGGGATCATATCCCTCAGGAGGTCCAGCAGCAGATCATCGACAAAGCAATCCAGTTTTACGTGATTGACGCTTATACCGTGGCGCGGGAGACAGGGATGGGGGTGCGCATCAACACCATCATGCAGACCTGTTTTTTTGCTATTTCGGGTGTCCTGCCGAGAGACGAGGCGATTGAGGCTATCAAAGAATCCATTCAGAAAACCTACGGCAAGGCAGGGGAAGAGATCATCCATAAAAATTTCCATGCCGTGGATCAGGCCGTGGCTCATTTGCACAAGGTGAAGGTGCCTGCGAAGGCGGACGGTTTGATCCGCAGGCCTCCGATTGTCTCGGCGCAGGCGCCGGTGTTTGTCAGGGAGGTGACCGCCCAGATGATTGCCCAAAAGGGTGATCAGATCCCTGTCAGTGCCCTTCCCGTTGACGGGACTTACCCTATGGGAACGACCAAATGGGAGAAACGCAATATTTCCCAGGAGATTCCCGTCTGGGATCAGAACATTTGCATCCAATGCGGTAAATGCGTTGCTGTCTGTCCGCACGCGGTCATCCGGACGAAGGTGTACGATCCGAAGTGTCTTGAGAGGGCGCCGGCCGCGTTCAAGGCTGTGGATGCCAAGGACCGGGAATTGAGCGGGCTTAAATACACCATTCAGGTGGCGCCGGAGGATTGCACCGGCTGTGCCCTTTGCGTTGATGTCTGTCCTGTGAAGAATAAGACTGAGACGCGGTTGAAGGCCGTCAATATGTCCCCGCAGGCGCCGATCAAGGATCAGGAATGTAAAAATTGGGACTTCTTTCTGAATCTCCCTGAGATGGACCGGCAGAGGATCAAATCGACGACCATCCGCGGTATTCAGGCGCTTGAGCCGCTTTTTGAATTTTCCGGGGCTTGTGCCGGCTGTGGCGAGACGCCGTATATCAAAATCATGACGCAGTTATTCGGCGACCGGGCCGTGATCGCGAACGCGACGGGGTGTTCCTCCATTTACGGCGGGAACCTGCCGACGACACCATGGACGACCAATCGGGAAGGCCGGGGGCCGGCGTGGTCGAATTCCCTGTTTGAGGATAACGCTGAGTTTGGTTTGGGATTCAGGCTGACGATTGACAAACAAAAGGAATTCGCCTGCGAATTGGTCAAGACCATGGAGCCGATTTTGGGCACCGAGTTGGTGGAGAGTCTGATCAAGGCTGAACAAAGAGATGAAGCGGATATCTTTGAACAACGCAAACGGGTGGAAATCCTCAAAGGGAAAATCAAGGGTCTCAAGACGCCGGAGGCCAAACATCTCTTGAGTCTTGCCGATATGCTTGTCAAGAAGAGTGTCTGGATCATCGGCGGCGACGGCTGGGCCTATGACATCGGGTTCGGAGGTTTGGATCATGTCCTGGCTTCGGGCAGGGACGTGAACATCCTGGTTTTGGATACGGAGGTGTATTCCAATACCGGCGGGCAGGCCTCCAAGGCGACACCGCGCGGGGCCGTCGCCAAATTCGCCGCGGCCGGCAAACAATTCCCCAAAAAAGATCTGGCCCGCATGGCCATGACCTACGGACATGTCTATGTGGCCAACGTCGCCTTAGGCGCCAAAGACGAACATACCCTGCGCGCTTTCATCGAGGCCGAACGGTATCAAGGCCCTTCTCTCATCATTGCCTACAGCTCTTGCATCGCCCACGGGATCGATATGACGGCCTCCCTGCAGGACCAGAAGGCGGCTGTGATGACAGGGTACTGGCCGCTGTTTCGTTACAATCCACAACTCGAGAAAGAAGGGAAGAATCCCTTTGTTCTGGATTCCTCCGCGCCCCAGATTCCTTTCAAAGAATATACCTACAGACAGAACCGTTTCAAGATACTGACGAAGACAGATCCGCAACGGGCTAAAGAACTCGAAGAACTTTCCCAGCAGGACATTTATGAGCGCTGGAAGATTTATGAAAAAATGGCATCCGCTCCAACACCTCCGGATCCGCCCAAACAGGGCCAGACGTAACGCCCGCGGGGGAACATGGATCTGACGACGGAATACATGGGGTTGAAATTGAAGAATCCCCTCGTGGCGTCCGCTTCCCCGTTATCGTACCGCTTGGATCAGTATAAGAGAATGGAAGATGCCGGCATTGCCGCCGTCGTGAACACCTCGATTTTTGAGGAACAGATCAGCCGCGAGGCCTTCGACGTCCATCAGTTTTCCATCCTGGGGACAGACAGCTTTGCCGAATCGCTTTCCTTCACTCCCGAACAGTCCAGTTATCTCATGGGGCCGGAGGAATATCTTGATCATATCCGCGCCGCCAAGAATGTGGTGGATATCCCCGTCATCGGAAGCCTCAACGGTTATACGGCAGGGGGGTGGACTAAATACGCCGGCGAGATCCAACAGGCCGGCGCGGACGCGCTGGAGTTAAACATTTATTTCATCCCCACCGATATGGATCAGACGGGTGAGGAGATCGAGAAAACCTATGTCGAGATTGTCAAAGAAGTCAAATCCCATGTGACGATCCCCGTGGCTGTGAAGATTGCCCCGTATTTCAGCAACATGGCCCATATGGCCAAACGTCTGGATGAGGCCGGGGCCGATGCCTTGGTTTTATTCAACCGTTTTTACCAGCCAGATATCGACCTTGAGAATCTGGAGGTCGTTCCAAATCTACTGTTAAGTACTTCCTATGACATCCGTCTTCCTTTGAGATGGATCGCCATTCTCTATGGAAAAATCAAAGCGAGTCTGGCGGCCACCAGCGGAGTCCATCACGCCAACGATGTCCTGAAGATGCTGATGGCCGGCGCTGATGCCGTGATGTTGTGTTCGGTTCTTCTCACAGAGGGAGTCGAATACGCCAAGACGATTCTCGCCGAAATGGAACAATGGATGAAACTGCAGGAATATGAGTCGGTCAAGCAGATGAAGGGCAGTATGAGCCAGAAATCCTGCGAAAATCCGGGGGC
>CAYIQK010000102.1:0-1110 GCA_964365515.1 uncultured Planctomycetales bacterium
ATTTGCGCGGAAGGCGGGGATATGCTTGAAGATTTACGAAGACGGATGAAGGGTGTCGAAGATAAGCTCCAGCACTTAAGGGGGTTTCTTTGACCTGGCCCACAAACAAGACTCCATTCAATCGATTCAGGGACGGATGTCCCAGCCCAATTTCTGG
Organism: uncultured Planctomycetales bacterium; assembly: GCA_964365515.1. Lineage (GTDB taxonomy): Bacteria > Omnitrophota > Gorgyraeia > Zapsychrales > Zapsychraceae > CAYIQK01. Next base: position 158 of record CAYIQK010000102.1, read on the forward strand.
GACGACTCCGCCAATGCCAACAAGCTCATGCGGGAGTTGAAGTATCTCAAAGGCTGTGTGGAACCCTTTGATCAGGGCATGAAAAAACTGCAGGATTTGACGGAATTGGCGGAACTCTCCCAGGGCGACGATGATTTTCTTCAACACGTCGGGCAGGAACTGGCCCTGCTGGAGGAGGAGGTCAATCGGATTGAAATCCAGAGCGTCCTTTCAGGGCCTTTCGATAAAAACAACGCGATCTTGAGCATCAACGCCGGCGCCGGCGGCACCGAATCCTGTGACTGGGCCAATATGCTTCTTCGGATGTACACCCGCTGGGGCGATGATCATCACTGCAAGGTCAAGGTTTTGGATATCCTCTCCGGTGAGGGGGCCGGCATCAAAAGCGCGACTTTGAGTATTGAAGGCGATATGGTTTACGGGTATCTGAAGTGCGAAAAAGGGGTGCACCGGCTCGTGCGCATCTCGCCGTTTGATTCCAACAAAAGACGGCACACCTCGTTTGCCTCGGTGGACGTGATTCCGGAAATTGAAGAAGATATTGAAATCGACATCAACCCGGCGGATTTGCGTATCGATATTTTCCGTTCTTCCGGGCCTGGCGGGCAGAGTGTGAACACCACCGATTCCGCGGTGCGTATGACGCATCTTCCGACGGGAATCGTGGTCCAGTGCCAGAACGAACGCTCCCAGCTTCAAAACCGGCAAGTGGCCATGAAAATCCTGCGGGCCAGGTTGTACGAAGTGAAACGCCGGGAGCAGGACGAGCGCATGGCCAAGGAGTACGGGGAAAAACAAAAAATCGAATGGGGCAGTCAGATCCGTTCGTACGTGATGCATCCCTACACGATGGTGAAGGATCACCGCACGGACGTGGAGACGGGCAACGTCACAAAAGTGATGGACGGGGATTTGAGTCTGTTCATCGATGCGTATTTGAAGATGAAACCGGA
>CAYIQK010000102.1:1210-3237 GCA_964365515.1 uncultured Planctomycetales bacterium
AAAGAAGAAAACGAGAAATTGTCTCAGTTGCGGGATCTTCACCGGAAATCTTCCAATGCGCAGGAGAAAGATGACCTGACCATTGCGCTCGAGAAGGCTGAAGAGGAATTCCGGAAACTGCAGAAGAAAATCCTTGATGAAATCCTGCCCGAGGCCTTTGCCCTGGTGCGCGAGGTCGGCAAGCGCGTCCTTTTCATGCGGCATTTCGATGTGCAATTGATCGGCGGGATGGTCTTGCACAACGGCAATATCGCGGAGATGACCACCGGCGAAGGAAAAACCCTGGTGGCCACCCTGCCGGCGTATCTCAATGCCTTGACCGGAGAGGGCGTTCACATCGTCACCGTCAATGATTATCTGGCCAACCGCGACCGGGAATGGATGGGTCCTATTTATGAATTTTTGGGGTTGACGGTCGGGGTCATCCAGCACGACATCAATCCTTCAAGCCGCCAGGAGGCCTACCACTGTGACATCACCTACGGGACGAACAACGAATTCGGTTTCGATTATCTGCGCGACAATATGGTGATCGACCGCTCGGAAATGGTTCAGCGGGGGCATTATTTCGCCATCGTGGACGAAGTGGACAGCATCTTAGTCGATGAGGCGCGCACGCCGCTGATCATCTCCGGCCCGGCGGAGGAATCCACGGACAAATATTACCGCGCCTGCGAGATCGGCAAACAGCTCAATGGCCGGCGCATCGCGGATGAAAACCAGGAAAAGCTCAACGCGAAATATCGCGGCGCGGATGAGGATTTATCCAAAGGCTTTGATTATGTGGCGGATGAGAAATCAAAGGCGATTTCTCTTTCTGAAGCCGGCGAAGAAAAGGCGGCAGGATTGTTTGGTGTCGCGAACATGCACGAGATGGACACCATCGAATACCGTCATCATGTCCTGCAGGCGTTGAAGGCCAAGGAGTTTTTCTCCATCGACGTCGATTACGTGGTGCGGGACAATGAGGTGATCATCGTCGATGAGTTCACCGGACGCCTCATGCCGGGACGGCGCTGGTCCGACGGACTGCACCAGGCCGTGGAGGCGAAAGAGGGCATCAAGATCCAGAGGGAAAACCAGACGCTCGCGACCATCACCTTTCAAAATTATTTCCGGATGTACGCCAAATTGGCCGGCATGACGGGCACCGCCTACACCGAGGCCAACGAGTTCAAGCAGATCTACGATTTGGACTGCATTGTGATCCCCACCAATCAAAGATTGCAGCGGAAGAATTACGCGGATTGCATTTACAAGACCAGGAAGGAAAAATTTGAGGCGGTGGTCTCCGAGATCGAAGAGTGTCATCGCAAAGGACAGCCCGCCTTGGTGGGGACCATCTCGATTGAAAAATCCGAGGTCCTCGCCAGGATGCTCAAACAAAATGGCATTCCGCATCAGGTCTTGAACGCCAAATTCCATGAATTGGAGGCCCACATCATCGCCCAGGCCGGCCGCTACAAGGCCGTCACCATCGCCACCAACATGGCCGGCCGCGGGACCGACATCATGCTCGGCGGCAACCCCGAGCACTTGGCCAAGAGTCTGGCGGAACAGAAAATGAAAGACGGGGATGACGCCCACGCGAAGGAGGAATTGACTAAGACATTCATCGAACAGTTCCGCAAGCAGGTCAGGGAGGAGCACGAAAAGGTCGTGGCGGCGGGGGGGCTTCATGTCATCGGGACCGAACGCCATGAATCCCGGCGGATCGACAATCAACTGCGCGGCCGTCAGGGCCGTCAGGGGGATCCGGGGTCTTCACGATTTTACGTCTCGCTGGAAGATGATCTGATGCGCCTTTTCGCCTCGGACCGCATCATGGGACTCATGGACAAACTGGGCATGGAGGACGGGCAGGTGCTCGAACATCCGTGGCTGACGAAGGCCATTGAGAACGCCCAAAAAAGGGTCGAGACCCACAACTTTGAAATCCGCAAACATCTCCTGGAGTACGACGATGTCATGAACCGCCAGCGGGAGGTGATTTACAGCATGCGCCGTTCGGTCCTCGAGAGCGGCAA
>CAYIQK010000102.1:3337-5302 GCA_964365515.1 uncultured Planctomycetales bacterium
TGCAGACCATCGACGGCAAATGGAAAGACCACCTTTATGGCATGGATCAGCTCAAAGAGGGGATCAGCCTGCGTTCTTTTGCTCAGAGGGATCCTCTGATTGAATATAAAAGAGAAGGCTTCGAGATGTTTCAGGCGATGTATGATTCCATCCACCAGGAAGTGGCCGAGATGGTCTTCAAGATCCAGCACGCCGGCCCGGCGCGGTTGAGGGGGGTTTTCAGTTCGCTTCCTCAAAAATTGATCCATCAGGAATTTTCCGGACTTTCAGATTCCGGACCACTTCTTCCATCGGAACCCGCGCGCCAACCCCAGAGGCGCCCTCCCCCTCCCTCGGGCGGTCAGGCGGATTCTTCCGCCGCCGCACCCCTTCGAAACACAGCGCCCAAGGCGGGACGCAATGATCCGTGTCCCTGCGGCAGCGGGAAGAAATACAAAAAATGCTGCGGAAAATAAATTCGGGTTTATTTCTCTGCGGCCTTTCCTCGGTGTTGCTCGTTCTGTCTTTTCCGAAAACAGATTTTTCCTTCTTGGGCTGGATGGCCCTGATTCCCCTCATGTCGGCTTTGGATGCCAAAGCCCTCAGGCAGGCCTTCGGACTGAGTTATCTTTGCGGGGTCCTTTTTTTCGGCGGGACGCTTCATTGGGTCATTCATGTCACGGCCTTGGGGGCGGTGCTGTTGGTTTTGTATCTTGCCTTGTATTTCGGCGCGTTTGGGCTGGGTTACCGCTTTTTCAGCGGGCAGAGGTTTCTTGTGAGATTGTCGGCGCTGTCCAGTCTCTGGACGGTTTTGGAATTCATCCGGGCGCATTTTTTAACCGGGTTTGGATGGGCGAGCCTGGGACATTCGCAGTACAAAAATCTGGCCGTGATTCAGATCGCCGATCTTACGGGGGTGTACGGAGTTTCTTTTTTGATGGTCATGGTGAACGTGTGTCTTAAAGAGATTCTTTCCGCGGGTTTCTTGAGGCGGCGGTTTTGCCGTGAAATCTTCTCAGGGGTGATCATTGTTGTCTTCGTGTGTTTTTCTGTTCTGACTTACGGGATATTACGGTTGAGGTCATTTGAGAAGACGGCACCTTCGGTATCAGAAACATCTGGAGGGAATCAGGGAGTCACGATTGCGGTCGTCCAGGCCAACACTCCTCAGGAGATGAAATGGCATGAACCGGCGTGGCCGGTGATCATGGAACAATATCTGCGGCTAACCAAGGAGGCGGCCGGTCAAAAACCGGATCTGATCATCTGGCCGGAGACCTCGTATCCGGGTATTTTGTGGGAGGATGAGGAACTGTTCGGCCGGTTGCGGGATTTCATCCGCCGGCTCGGCGTGCCGTTGTTGCTGGGTTCGGTGGTCAAGGAAGGGGAGGATTATTACAACTCGGCCATCCTGTTGTCCGGCAGTGGAGAGATTGTCCAACAGTATCGAAAGGTCCATCTTGTTCCTTTCGGCGAGTATATCCCGTTGCGTCGTTTCCTTCCGTTTTTGTCGCAGATTGTTCCCATTGCTGATTTTGCTTCCGGCCGGGAATACACTGTTTTTCCGATGGATTTTGGGAAAACGGTAATGAAAGCACCCGGCCATTTTTCCGTCCTGATCTGTTTCGAGGATACGGTGGCGGAACTCTCCAGGGCCTTCGTCAGACATGGGGCCCAATTGCTGGTTAACATCACTAACGATGCCTGGTTCAAGGATACCAAGGCGCCGTTTTTGCATCTTCAATCCTCCGTGTTCCGGACCATCGAGAACCGGCGCAGTCTTGTGCGCGCCGCCAACACAGGGGTGAGTTGTTTTGTGGCGCCGTCGGGCCGGATTGTCGGCGGGGTTGAGGATGAAGACCGCAAAAAAACCTATATCCGCGGGTTTGCCGTGGAAACCGTGACCCTCAACGATCAGAAGACCTTTTATACAAAATTCGGGGATGTTTTTCTGCTGGTGTGCGCGGGGTGTTTGCTGGGAGCATT
>CAYIQK010000103.1:0-5284 GCA_964365515.1 uncultured Planctomycetales bacterium
TTTAAGGTCCTGCGAAGCGATCCGGATGTTCAGCCGCGCGTCTTTTTTAATCATCTGTCTGGCGGCTTGCCGGTATTTACGTAACTCGGCCCTACCGGTCGTTGCCCGCCATTCGCCGCGCTCAATGGAATGAACCAACTCCTGCTCCTCTTTAGTCAGTTTCATCTCTTCTCTTCCTTTCTCTCCCAAAAATCCCGTGTTAACCTGCGGCTTGGGACAATTGTCTTCAAGAAGTATTTTTCTTCATCCTCCACGAACGGAACCATATAAACATAATCGCTGACCAAGACCACAAAAATCTGCTGATGAGGGTACTTTACACGGTTGGGATGATCCAGTCTCGCCAAGAGACCGCCATTGTTAATATGGAAGACAATTTCTTCAAACGAAACGCCTCGTTCACGCTTTAACAGCTCATTCTTATCGTCATCCCAGGCAAATGTCTTCACGGTTCAAGTATATAACAATGTGTGCACAATGGCAATACATAATTTTGTGGCTATAAATGTTTAACCAAGGATAAGGTGGGGAATTTGACCGGATTGCGGGCTAAAATCGTAGCTGCTTATTGAATACTGCTCAACTGCTGTTCGTGGAGATTGGTATTTGTTCCTAAAAGAAGCGGCAGGTTCGTGACAGGAGTGATATTAATAATCACGGGGACAAAGCCGTTGACGTTAATGTTCGGGATGTCCTGAAATTCCACGGCTAACGGCACGCCGTTGCCGTCGCGCTTGATTTGCAAATTCAGATTCGCCGGGTTCAAATCGATACCACCTTTGGTAGAATCATTGGTTGCCTGTGGTGAGGAGGTGGGTTTAACCTCGCTTCCCTCAACGTATTTTAGAGCTCCCCTTTCATAAAGCCAACGAATTAATGCCTCGCCAGTCATTTGAGAAATATCCTGATCGGGCATTTTTCTCTCAAATTCTTGGATAGCTACACCAATGACGGCGGGACTCTCTCTTAATAATATCTCGGTATACACAAAACCATCTCTCCCGGACATTTCCCAAGGAAAAACCTCTTCCCTTTGGGCCTTAAATAATTTATCAGTTAATTCTTTACCTGTCTTGGCACTATTTGCATCCGGGAATCTTTGATCTGCAGGCAATGTTTTCACCGGCGAGGCGGAAGATAGAAGCTCATCGCCAAACCTCAAGGCCAAAGCAGGCCCGCCAATCCTCTGCTCAAACTCCTCTTCCCCTTCAGAAAGCACAGGAAAAGATCCGTCTTTTTGGGGACGGGCTGTATATTTTTTCGTGCTTTTGTTGTAAATCAAATAATGACCTCCCTCCCCTACTTTGTCTGTAATGCCTGGAATCTTATAAACAGGATTACCGTCTTTATCGGTGACCCCCATGCCAACGCCAGTGCCTAAAATGAGATAAATTCCGGCCTTGCCCTGAAGACCACCCTTCTTATATTCGCCTAACGCCCCTGCCACGCCATCGTGGAGAATTCTTATGTCAGGAGACGGCTTTCCGGTTTCCGCCAACCCACTTTTGAGCGCCTCTTTAAGATTAAAATTGTCAAAACCGGGGATGTTGGGTGCCGTGACAATGCCTTGCTCATATTCTCCCGGACCCGCCCAGGATATCCCTATCTCGGATATCTCATAATCCTTTTCGCGAATGCGGCGAATTTGGCTCAGAATCGTCTCTAATACATACTGATTGTTGGCCTGCGGAGTATCCCTGAATTTCCATATTGTTTCGACTGTTTCCTCTTTCTTGATGCCATTTTTGTCAAGAACGGCGACCCTCAGCTTTGTCCCGCCGACATCCAGGCCCACAACAAGCTCATCCCCTTTGGGAACAAAGGCGTAAAAGACGCGCTCGTCTCCTTTTAACGAAGAACGCTGCACCTCTATCTTCGGCCCTACGGTTTCCTTGATCGCCTCTATAAATAAATCATTCCCTTCCTCCGTGATAACGTCTTTGCCGAAATTCTCGCCCACGCCTTCGCCGAGGACAATCATCTCTGGGGATAGTTGATTTTCATATTTTTTGACAAAAACCTTGAGCGCCTCACCTATCTCATGTCCTATCTTCTTAATAAACTCTCTTGCCACGCGGCGTTCGCGCGAATCCTCCGAAGAAACAGCCCTGTGATTGACAAGTTCAAGGAGCTCTCTGACGGCGCTGGGCTCTCTTTGTCCGGCACGACGAATCGTTTCTTCCAAATCTTTCACCGGCGAGGCGGCGGTAATCTCAACATGCCCTCGGCCTGCGATCCTATCCGCCTCTTCCCACGATGCCCATTCCAGACTAAAATTTGGCGGAAACTTTGCAGGAATAAATTCCGCTTGAAAACGACGATACTTCACGGCCAGCTGGATATTGTCCGAAGTTATAAGATGATGATGCTCCTTATTGAGTTGCTCTTTAATCATCTCCTCTGCTTGCTCCTCCGTGATCGGCGAGGGCTTTTCTCGTTCCCACCATGCTCGGTTCAGGTTCCGTTCCTGTTCCCATCCGATCGGCGAGGAGCCCTCCGGGCCGTTATTTGATTCTTCGATATTCACTTTTACCTTATCGATCTTGGGAATGCCTACTGCTCGTTTAATGATCAGGGCATCCTCAACAGGATCTAAGGTGTTTATGCGGGCAGCCAGAAGACGTTTATTCTCCGGCGTTTTGGGATCCTTGTCGATCGTAGAAAAGCCTCCGGAGAAATATTTCCGGGGAATCATTTCCTGGGTTACAGGGTCGTAATCTTCCTTAATATAGTTATAGACGCCCTTTTTAAAAGCCTCCAGATACTGCTCGTAAATTTTCTGGTTGTTGGCGGTGTCTTGGTCCACTCCATCGGTTTTACTGCGATCCGCGTAAACCTTTCCCAACAGACTTTCTTTGAGAGTCGTTTTGTACCAAACCGCCAGAATCAAAGAGTTGCTGATCTGCCGCAACAAGGCAAAATTTTTGCCTTCGTTGACTTCCTTCTCGATGGCCGGCAGAATGATTTCCCGGATGACTTGGGAGGAAACACTGCTGACATCTTTGGCATCCGTCTGGGTGGATTCTGCACTGAGGCTACTGTGTTCCAACGCCAAATAATCTTGTTCGAGCATCACCTTTAAATGACTGTCGACCAGAAAGACCGTGTTGCCGTGCTCATACACCGACGCCTTATCCGCGACAATCCAGACTTTATTAAAGGTATTGACCGGTATCTCGGCCCAGTCAAATTCACCTTGTGAATTTGACGAGGTCTCGCCCGCCTTTGGCGGGCGGATTGTGCCGTATTCCTCACGTATTTTGTGATAAACTTTGCTCCAAAATTCTTTGCCGAGTTCTTTTTCCGGATACATCAAGGAAGCGGTCAATTGTTTGAGGATATAATCCTGGCCCAATAAATCACGGCCCATCTCCGTTTTGCCGAAATTTTCCGGGATGATCCGGTCTTTTTCATAAGGGGAAAGGTTGACCCAAAGGTCTTTTTCCGGGACGGTTAACGCGGCCAAAAAATATTTGATCAGCTTGCGATATTCATCGGTCTTGTCGTGTTCCGTCCCGGCCTTGAAATCAGCATCCCCGGGATCGATGAGAAAATCAAATTGCAAAGGATTCTCGGGATGAATCGTGAGGCCTTTCATCAAGGGAGGGGCAAATGGAGGCGTCAACCCAACCATCGCTCCGGGACCTGGCAGGTCAACGAGGAATTGCGCGTAAGAGATCCCGGGGAATGTGAAAACGAACGAAAAAATTACGGCGCTGACGAGAAAACGATATCGGAGAGTGGCTCTATATTTGGACAAACGGGTAAACATAAGGAAAGCATATAATGTGATTATAAAAAAACAAGGCGGGACAGACTGAGCGCTGTCTGAAGGTCTGTAACTATTTAATATAAAATGAGTTACAAAATTCTATAATTAAAAAAAATGTTAAAATCGGAGCACTCAACAGTCCCAGCCGTGACGGTGGAAGAGTTTGACAAGATTGCGGGATAAAAACTATCCTACAACGGTACGCTATTCATAGTGCGTCCACATGCGGATCATTTTAACGGTTTTGGCATTTGGGATCACCTGATAGACGAGCCGATGTTGGATGTTAATCCGGCGGGAATAAGATCCCTGAAGGTCTCCGACCAGCTTCTCATAGGAAGGCGGGTTTTGAAAGGGATCATGCTCAAGGATGGAAAGCAACGCTTGGGCTTTGGGCTTAAGACCTGCCCTGGCTAACTTCACCGCATCCTTCTGTGCCTGTTTTGTGAAGACCAGTTGCCAGACCACGACACTCACCAGCTTAATTTTTTACTGCATTTTTTAAGGGGGGTCTTGAGTCCTTCCCGGATAGACTCGCGCATGCCGGGGATTGAGAGCAAATACAGCGTCTCCTGGATGGATCTCCAGTCCTCATCGCTGATAAGAACCGCGTTATTACGCTTGCCGGTAATCTGGACGGGCTCGTGCGAGGACGCCACCTTGTCGAGGAGCTGATACAACTCTGATCTTGCCTTACTGGCCGTTAATGTTGTCATAGCGATTCACCTCAGTGAAAGCGTACCATATAACGTACGTCATGTCAAGCAGGAGAATAACGAAGAAGGGGCAATCCGAACGGATTGCCCCTTTCTCTTGCAGGCGTTGACTGCCAAGATGCCTTGCTTATTCGCCCTTGAAGATGATCCCCGGCGTGCCGGAGTCAACGCGCGTATCCAGCGCCTGGGCCTTGCCGACGAGGTCGATGAATTCTTCGCGATAACCATAGGAGTCTTTGCCCTTCGACACGCTTGCTCCTTTGAGAACATGCTCATAGGAAGCACTCCCTTTGAACTTGGAGTCGCGCAAAATGAGCCCGAATTCGGCGACCACGGAGGCGAATTGAAAATCTCCCGCGGGTTCGGCAGAGACATCTTCAGCTTTGACCGTTTGCTGGATGAGTTTGCTCATTTCCCCGTCCGGATCTTTATAACGTAACTTGACCGTCATCAAGTCGTCGCTGGGGAGGACCTCTGTCTTCTGATAAGCCAGCTTATCTACGGAAGAAAACGTCTCCGCGGAATCCACGAGCCCTTCGATCCTTCGACTAACGCTCAGGATCGAACCCTGAGTGGAATCGAAGGGTTCGACGCGGCCTTCGGCCTTGCTCAGAGCAAGTGGTGAGCCTAGTCGAACCACAGGAACAATTTCATACATGGCCGTGACCGTATGCCCGGCGCCCAACTCTCCCGCGTCCTTGGTGTCGTCGTTAAAATCCTCCTTGGCCAGGATGCGGTTTTCATAACCGATGAGACGATACGCCTTGACTTGTGATGGATTGAATTCAATCTGAAT
>CAYIQK010000104.1:0-2798 GCA_964365515.1 uncultured Planctomycetales bacterium
AATTTCGCGTTATTTTTTTTGTCCGTCGCGCCGTTTCCGGCAAAGCGGGCCGAATAAATGCCAGGCCTATTCCCCAGCGCTTTGACCTCGAGTCCGGAATCCTCTCCCAAAGTCAGCTTCTTTGTATAAAGAGCGATGGCCGCCGCTTTTTTGATCGCGTTCTGGGCGAAATTTTTCCCGTCCTCTTCGACTTTGGGCGCGTCCGGATAATCGGACAAAGATGTGATCTTAACATCGAGATCCTTGAGAAGTTCTCTGATCTCTCTCAGCTTGCCGGAGTTAGTTGTGGCGATGATGAGCTCAATCATTAACCAATTTCCCCAATATGCTTCTTCTGTATTCCAATAAGTTCCTTGATTCCCCTTTCCGCCAGATCCAGCAACTTGTCCATCTGTTTTTTTGAAAACGGCTCGCGCTCGGCGGTGCCCTGTACCTCCACGAATTGCCCCTTGCCGACCATGACCACGTTCATGTCCATGTCGGCGCCGGAATCCTCCACGTAATTCAGATCAAGAAACGGCGTCCCGCGGCAGATGCCTACGCTCACCGCGGCCACGCAATCCGTCAAAGGGATCCGCGCGATCGTCCCTTGTTTTTTCATCTTCTTGAGGGCCAGGGCCAAGGCGATGAAGCCGCCGGTGACAGAGGCCGTGCGTGTCCCGCCGTCGGCCTCAAGGACATCGCAATCGATCTTGACCGTCCTTTCCCCGAGCATGGTTGTGTCCACGACGGCACGAAGCGATCGGCCGATCAACCTTTGGATCTCCTGGGTGCGGCCGGAATTGAGCGTTTTTTCCCGTTTCATCCGCGTGTCCGTGGAGCGCGGCAGCATCCCGTACTCGGCGGTGATCCATCCCTTCCCCGTATTTTTCAAAAACGGCGGCACACCCTCTTCCACCGAGGCCGTGCACACAACGCGGGTGCGGCCGAACTCCATCAGACACGAGCCCTCGGCGTGTTTGATAAAATCTTTTGTCACCTTGATTGGGCGCAATTCATTGACACCCCGGCCGTCGATTCGTGTCATAAAGCCTCCATTTTACCACTTACGACTTTTTTATATTCCGCCGCCACCGTCGTGGTGATTCCCCCGCGGGGATTCACGGTGCCTTCCACCCGGGCCCAGCGCGGACGGCAGGCCCTCACGAAATCATCCAGGATTTTATTAACCAGATGTTCGTGAAAGATTCCCACATCCCGGAAGGCCACGATGTACATCTTGAAAGATTTCAACTCCACGCAACTCTGATCGGGCCCGTAGCTGATGTCGAGCGTAGCGAAATCCGGCAGTCCTGTCTTCGGACAGATGCAGGTGCATTCGGGCACGGACAGACGCACCGTGTAGTCTCTGTCGGAGTATTTATTCTCCCAGACCTCGATGGCCGGGGTCTTCAGCGCCCGGATATGATTTTGTAAATCTTCGTAAGAACTCTTCGTCTTTTTCATATCAACCGCCTTCTGTCGGTAAGGGCGTATCGCGATACGCCCTTACTAATGTTATCTCACTTTCCACACCTTGTGCATTTGGGACATGATTTGAACATCCGCCAGATACCTGCGGCAATAAGCCTGGTACTGAAGGCATTTCTCCAAAGCGCCGGCGGCGCGGTCAAACTCATTGGGCTGCAGCACCAACAAGACCCGCGGGTCCAGCCGCGCCAAAAGTTCGACGGCAGTCACGATATCTTCCAAGATCGTCCGGCAGCAGACCACGGCCTTGACAAAAACCTCTTTGCGCCGGGAAACTTTCAGGAAGGCCGCGTGTTCCTTCCAGTAACTGCGCGTTCCGGCGGAGCTGGGCAGTTTGAAATCCATGGAAACGATGTCGACATGATCAATGACTTGAGCGAGCTCCTGAAAAAGGACGCCGTTAGTCTCTAAGTACACTTTCTGCCCGCGCGCCTGCAAGGCCGGCAGAAGTTCTTTCAAAAAGCCCGCGTGCACCAGCGGCTCACCGCCGGTCAAGCTCACCGAGTGGGCATCCTGCGGCCAAAGCTCCTGGACCTCGCTTAAGATTTCATCAACGCTGTACTCCTGAAAACGCGCCTCCGGCCCGCCTAAGGCCTGCGGGGTGTCGCACCAGCGGCAGCGCAGGTTACACCCGAAAAACCGCACAAAGACTTGCTTGACGCCGGTGTATTTGCCTTCGCCCTGAATCGAATGGAAAATCTCGAAAATTTTTGCTTTCATTGTTATACCCTGTAGGGGCGTATCGCGATACGCCCCTACACCAACGGATCTTTGAGTCCCGCCTCTTCAAATCCCCGGCGGCGCAAGAGACAGCTGTCGCAGGTCCCGCAGGGCCGGCGGCCGCCGCGGTAGCACGACCAGGTCAGCTGGTACGGCACCTTGAGCCTCAACCCCAGCCGGATGATCTGAGCCTTGGTTTTGCGAAGGAGCGGCGCGTAAATCTTGATCGCCCTTTTCTGGACGCCGGATTTCAAGCCCCGGTTCAGCGCCGCCTGGTACGCCCTAAAAAATTCCGGCCGGCAATCCGGGTACCCCGAATAATCAACCGCGTTGGCTCCGATGAAAACCGCCCGGGCGCCGATCGTCTCGGCGTAAGACGCCGCGAAACTCAAAAAAATAATATTGCGCGCCGGCACGTACGTGGAAGGAATCTTGGCAGGATCGATTTCCCGCCGCTGGGGCAGCCGCATCTTGCGGTTCAGAAGCGACGAACCTTGCCACGGCAGAATCAGCCTGACGATCTGAAAGGGACACTTCGCGTGTCCGGCAATCCGCTTGGCAGCCTCAACTTCCCTGCCGTGTCTTTGACCGTATTCAAAGATCAAACA
>CAYIQK010000104.1:2898-5236 GCA_964365515.1 uncultured Planctomycetales bacterium
GTCACCAGAAACTCCCGCAGTTCCTTTTTCAAAACGGCAAAATCCGCGAGCATGCCGACACAATCGAGCTGTTCCCCGACGATCACGACCTCGATCTTCCAGGTATGACCGTGAAGGTCTTTGCATCTGCCTTCATAACCCCTTAGAAAATGGGCCGAGGCGATATCTCCTTTGACTGAGACTTCAAACATTTTTGATTTCCTTTTCTGACCCCGCTGATCACTTACGACTTATGCAGCCCCACTCTGATTTCATGTCCCAAAAAATTCTTTGCCAGTCTTTCGAACTCCTGAGGCCTGTCGCTGATCAAAAATCGATGTTTGGCCTTTCGTGATGAAAGGCGGCCTATCCCCGTTTGATCCAAAGTCCTTTTGACCTCCAAGGCCACTTCTTGAGCCGAGTCGATCAAAACGACATCTCCTCCGACAACCCTTTGCAGGGTGCCCGCCAAAAGCGGATAATGGGTGCATCCCAAGATCAGGACATCGATCCCGCGTTCTTTCAGAGGCGTCAGATATTCGCGGGCGATGTCAAAAGCGATTTTCTTCTGTGCCCAGCCTTCTTCCACAAGCGGCACGAATAACGGGCAAGGCTGGCTGAACACATACACAGATGAATCACAACGGCGTATGGCCTTGACATAGGCCAGACTGCGGACGGTGGCCGATGTGGCGATGACGCCAACCCTTTTGTTGCGGGTCACTTCGGCCGCCTTCCGGGCCCCGGGACGAATGACGCTGATGATGGGCACAGAAAAATTCTTACGCAAAGTTGTGAGGGCATAACTGGAAGATGAATTGCACGCCACCACAATCATCTTCACCCCAAATTTGAGAAGAATAGCGGCATTCTCGCCGGAGAAACGGATGATGGATTCTTTGGATTTCGTTCCATAGGGAACGCGGGCGGTATCGCCGTAATAGACAATATCCTCACCCGGCAGCTGCTTAATGAGCTCCTTGACGACGGTCAAGCCCCCCAGTCCCGAATCAAACACACCGATCGGACGATTTCTCATCTGATGATTCATAGCGGCCTGTCGGAATAATCTAAAATACTTTTCGCCAGCCCTTCCGCAATCTTCTGGCGGTATGAACTTGTCTTCAACAATTTTTCTTCCTTTGCGTTTGAGAGAAACCCCACCTCCACCAACAGTGCCGGAATCAGGGTATTTCTCAAGACAAAAAACCGCGCCCTTTTCTCTCTACGGTTCTGCGTCTTCACCAGACGCGAGGTCGTGACAGCCAGACGAGGGGCTAAGGCCTCCGACATGGACTGTTTATTGGCATACAGCATGTCCGCGACGATCTCATCGACCTTGGACGAATTTTTGATCATCGCAAGATGTTTGAACATGATCTCGTGATTGATCTTGCGCTGGACCTCATTTTTTTCGATCGTCCCCAAATCCCTCAAGGAAAAGACCTCGAGACCCGAAACGCCGGACGCGGGGTTGGAATTCGCGTGAATGCTGATGAACAAATCCGCCTTCGAACGGCTGGCGATCTCGGTGCGCTCGTTGAGGGAAATGAATTCATCCCCGTCGCGTGTCATCGTCACCTTGACACCTTTGCCTTCGAGAATTTTCTTTAGTTTCTGCGCGATATCCAGAACAACCCCCTTTTCCTTCAGACCCGTGCGGCCCGTGGCCCCGGGATCCTTCCCCCCGTGACCAGCGTCGACGACAATCTCCCGCAGCTGCCGGAAGAAATAAGCCGGTGTCCGCGCCGGCTCCTTTTGTGACTTACCGATCAATTTGGACTTCAGATCCGGCGGCACCATGACGGAACTCTGCGCGATTGTCACCGGCGCGCTCAACTTCACCGGTTCTTTTCCAAGAAGCAGAATATCGCTTCCCACCAATAGACGCGCCTGCGTTCCATCAATCTGCAAGGTCGCGGTCTGTGAGACATGATCCCACTGCCAAACGATCCCTTGGCGGTCACAGAAATCCTTCAAGTGCATCCGGCCCTGTGCCGCCGGTTTGCCGCGGGTCGAAACGCCGGCACAGCCGCTGGTAAAAAAAATAAACAACAGAAGGGTATAAAAATAAAATTTATTCTTAGACATATTTTAAATGTGGTTCTCCAGTCTCTGGTCCCCAGAACCCCAGAAAACGCGACTGGTGACTGGTACCTGGAAATCTGGAACACCATTCATTATTCTTTCACCATCACCTTCGGCGTCAAAAACACAATCACCTCTGTCTTGCGCAAGCGATGAGCTTGATTGCGGAAAGCGAAACCCAAAAAAGGCAGATCGCCCAATAACGGAATTTTCCGGATGGCATCCACCATGACCTCCTCAAACAATCCGCCGATGACAACGGTGGTGCCCG
>CAYIQK010000105.1:0-5220 GCA_964365515.1 uncultured Planctomycetales bacterium
CGGGGATCGATTTGCCGTAATAGTCGCCCCCCTGCCAATCCGGATCACCCATGATCGCCTGACGCGCCACCTCATGCAGGGCAATCTGCTGGGCCGTATGACGCGTGTTTGTGGCGATGGCAATCACCGACTGGACGTAATCGGGATACTGGGTCGCCCAGATGAGCGCCTGCAGTCCGCCCATCGAGCCGCCAGCCACGCACAGCAGTTTCTTGATCCCGAGATGGTCAATGAGATATTTTTGCGCGGCCACCATATCTTCGATGGTGACAAACGGAAAACTCAAACCAAAGGGTTTGCCGGTTTGAGGATTGATCGACGCCGGGCCGGTCGATCCTTTGCATCCGCCGATCACGTTCGAACAGATCACAAAATATTTGTCCGTATCAAAGCCCTTGCCGGGCCCGATCATTGAGTCCCACCATCCGGGTTTATCCTCGCCCTCGTGATAAAACGCGGCGTGGGCATCGCCTGTCAGGGAATGAAATACAAGGATGGCGTTGGATTGGTCGCCATTGAGCTCACCGTAGGTTTCATAGGCCAGGGTGATCGGCCCCAAACGGACACCGCTTTTTAGTTTCAACTCGTTGGGCGGTTCGCAGAAGGTATGGGATTGGGTTTCGACGATATCCATATGGTGAGAATATTAACACAGCCTCCAGGACGTGTCAACGAAGTGATTAGCAATTGGGGGAGTTTACTGCCGTGTGTAGGCGAACATCGCCTCGACGCATCTGGCGGCCTTCTGACGGATGTCTTCCCTGATAAAGACACGGTCCCTGGGAGTGGGATTCTTGAGGACACGCAGGATATCCTCGAGGGTATTGGACTTCATGTAACGGCACAGCGTGCAGGTGCCCACGAGCCTCTTGTCGGGAAATTCTTTCTGCAGACGCGCGGACAATCCGCATTCGGTGAGCATCAAAAATTCCTTGGATTCGGTTTCCATCATATAATTGATCATTTGGGAGGTACTGCCGACGAAATCCGATTGCTCGCAGACCGCGGGCTTGCATTCGGGGTGGCTGACGACCTTGACGTTGGGGTATTCCGTGCGGATACGGAAAATCTGCTCCTCACCGTATTCCTCATGCACATAGCAGGTGCCGCTAAAATAACGGACATCTTTCTTGACCCCGCGCCGCCGCATCTCATTGACGAGATTCTGCCCCATGAGTTTGTCCGGCAGGAAATAAATCTTATCATTGGGGATCTGCTCGACAACCCTGTAGACATTCGCCGATGTCACACAGACATCACATTCAGCCTTGACCTCGGCGGTTGTGTTGACGTAGCAGACAAACGTATAATCAGGAAATTCCCGGCGCAGGGCCTTGACATCCGTAGCATTGATGCAATCAGCCAGGGTACAGCCGTCAAGGGCGGTCGGGACCAGCACTTCCTTTTCAGGATTGAGAATCTGCGCCGTCTCGCCCATAAACCGCACCGCCGCAAAGACAATCACGTCGGCCTTCGTCTGCATGGCGTTCTTGCTCAAGGCGTAAGAATCCCCCACAAAATCCCCCACCCCGTAGATGATCTCGGGACTGACGTACGAATGGACAAGGATAACGGCGTTTTTCTCTTCCTTGAGTTTCCGGATCTCATTGATGAGAGGGACAAACTCTTCGCATTTCCTTAAGGAATAGTGACACGCGTTTCCACCCACCTTGATATTCTTCAAGGTCTCGTGAAGCTGTTCGGCTGTGATGTGTTCAGTGGTGATCATATTGAATCAGATATATACAACATTTTTCCCTAGATTGCAACCCCTTTTAACGTATGCGCGGATGCATCGGTGACCCTCACCATAACGAAGTCGCCGAGAGTAAAACACCCGCGTGTCAGCGTGACGAGCTTATTGCCGTCTGTCCGGCCTTGGGATTCATCGACCGAGCGTTTACTGCCCTGGCTCTCAATGAGGATTTCGTGCGTTTGGCCGATATGGGCACGGTTTTTTTTCAAAGACACAGCCTTCTGGACTTCATTCAAGTGGACAATGCGCTCGGTCTTGACGGATTCAGGCACGTTGTCCGGATATTTACGCGCCGCGATGGTGCCTTTACGCTCGGAATATTTGAAGATAAACGCGGCATCGAATTCAACGTCCTGCATGAGCGCAACCGTGTCCCGAAATTCTTCATCCGTCTCGGAAGGAAACCCGACGATGATATCCGTCGTCAGGGCAATCGACGGGCACTGGACGCGGATTTTGCCGGCCAGCGCCAAGTATTCCTCTTTGGTATAGGTGCGGTCCATCAGTTCCAGAATACGGTTATTCCCGCTTTGTACCGGCAGATGAATATGCTTGCAGACTTTTGGGTTGCGGGCCACGACCTCCAGCAGCTTGTCCGGGAAATCTTTGGGGTGCGGCGATGTAAACCGGATACGCTTGATGCCCTCCACGCCGCTGACTGCTTCCAGAAGGTCGGCAAAATCACGATCTTCGCAGTGGTAACTGTTGACATTCTGACCCAGAAGTGTAACTTGCTTAAATCCTTCCCCCGCCAGCCGCCGCGTTTCCTCAACGACATTTTCCACCGACCGGCTGCGCTCGCGCCCGCGTGTGTAGGGCACGACACAGAACGTGCAAAAATTGTTGCACCCGCGCATGACGGCCAGCCACGCATTCACCCCGTGCTCGCGCCGCGGATAAACGTCCGAATACGTTTCAAATTCACTCAATGTGACATCAAAGATTTTTCGTCTCTCGTCTCTCGTCCCTCGTCCCTCGTCTCCCAAGCACTCCCGGATTAATGCGGGCAGCCGTTTGTACGAATCCGGCCCGGCGATAAAGTCAATGTCCAGCCTGCGGTTTTCCAATAAATCCGTGCGCAAGTTCGTGGCCATGCAGCCGAGAATTCCGATCATCACGGGGTTTCCATTGTGTCCGCGCTTGATCTCGTGGATGCGGTTATAAACCTTCTGATGCGCGTGCTCGCGAATAGCGCAGGTGTTCAACAAAACCACATCCGCCTCCTCTTCCGTCGACACAAGAACATAATTCGCCTTGGCGAGAATTGAACAGACCAACTCCGAATCATAGGAATTCATTTGGCAGCCGTATGTTTCTATGGTGAAAGTAAGTTTTTTTTGTTCTGGGTTTGACATATTATTGTGTTCCCGCAATCCTATACGTTCATCGGCTCCCGGAATTTTCTATTGCTTCGCGTTCAATAAATTTAACCATAAATCCTTCTCTAAACTCTCGCCAAACAGAAAATTTGGGAAAGGATTGCCCATTTGTTCCAATAAGCCCATATTTTCTAAATATGGAAGTGACGCCCGCAACAGATTCCCCATCTTTAATTATGTTAAAATGTCCTTTAGTTGTTTCATCGAAATAAAGAACCAGAGTCTTAGTTTTTCCAATCTGCAACTTTATCTCCTTGGGAATTCTCAAAATTGTGGCTCTTATATCATTTTCACTTACCTGGTGACCAGTTATAATCACATCTTTTTTCTCTATTTCGGATAAATTCTCCTGTTGTGCGGATATCTGCAACTTTTGTTTTTCTCGAATCAGGAGTAGTTTCTTAATTTCCTCCAATAACCATTCATGCCGCTCCTGCACATCTTGTTCAGACCAATTTACCTTCTCAATAATGGGCTTTGATATCTCAAATGCTACTTTACCCCCATGTCCGTGCTTGTAAATTTGCTTTTTTCTGTTAAAAGAATCATTACTAGCGGTGATGTTCTTCTTCCCAGACAATAAAGTTAAGTTGCCAAGTTTATTGAGCCATCTGGCTCCTTGATTGATATTCCAAACCTTCTTCCAATCTTGTACTGACCCCCATTTTTCAGGTAATATGTGATCCACGTGCACTTTATTATCAAGTTCAATATATCCAGGTTTTGAGCTATCCACTTGTTCATATTCAATCAACACCAGTAATGATTTAAGCCAAGGTTCTCCATATGCCTCAGAATTCAGGTTGTCCAGCGCTCTCCCGAAAACCATATCATCGGAGAATTTTGTCTCAATTTCTTTGTAGATATCTTTGAGCGGTCGTTTATCTTTTACCCAACCGATCAGGTTAAATGATAGCTGTTTAATTTTAGTGGTTGTGTAACCAGCAATCCAATAAAGATAAAAGAACCGCTGCGTAGCACAACACAATTCTTCAAACTCCGGATATCCCGTGTACTTTGCTGTTGTTAGTATTGCCTTCCAAAAAACTTGGTTCGGCAGATACCAAAAGGAATAGAGAACCTTTGTTTCGGTTTTGTAAATATCCATGAATGCTTTCACGAATTCTTTAAGCTCATAGACAACATCATTGGAATCTTTATTTTTAAATTTATCCAACAATTCTTCATACAAAGAATACTTTGGATTCCTAGCTAAGAGATAGTATTGGTAATGTGTCAGCAAATCTGTCACTGATTCCTGAATCTGTTCGGCAAATCCTTCGATTTCTCGCCAGTCATTTACAAACTGTTCACGTCTATTCTCTTGGCAATGCCCGTATAGATGACTTTTGATTAAATCTGCCGGGCTAAGGTCTAAACCAGTCGTATTTAATACCTGAAATAATTTGAATGCGAATGATTGTTTTGAACACGTTATAGTGATCATAATCACCCTATTTAACACATAATCAACAAACTGTTGAATTGCTCCCTTTTGTGACTCAAGCTCCAACAATTTTGCTCGAAAAATAAGAGCAGCATTGATAAATTTTGCCTGCTCGCGCTGTCTCTGAGTAAGCTCCTGTTTCGGAAATTTTACGCCATTCAAAATCTGTTGCTCAAATTCATTCTGAATATTTGGTTGATTCGTTAATCGAAAATTCAACCGATACTTTTCATCTTCCAAGCTTCGTATTGTATTTCGTATCTTCGCATCCTCTTTGAGATACAAATCCCTTAAGACGCAGAATAGAATCGTCAGCGTTGTCAAGCGCTGTTGTCCATCAACGACTTCAAAGCGTCCCTCGCGTGGCCCAGTGAGAATGATCGAACCTAAAAAATAATTATCAATTTTTGTCTCCATTGCAGAGAACAAATCATCCCAAAGTCGTTCAACCTGTTCATCACCCCAACTATAAGGACGTTGGTAATCAGGAATCATGTAGTAACTATCTGCATTAGTGAAAATCTGTTTTATTGTCAATGCCGCAGGTTTAAAAATATCAATAAGCTCTGGACTCACCAAACCCTCCGGCGCAATGCTTTTCTTAGTTGAAACTCCGCAGGATTCTCCCATCATTTTTA
>CAYIQK010000106.1:0-5157 GCA_964365515.1 uncultured Planctomycetales bacterium
GTCTCAAAAACCGGTGAGGGCAACCTCGTGAGGGTTCAACTCCCTCCTCCAGCATATTTTTTTTAGGAGAACCTGAAAATGGAAAAAAGCCGAAAACTACTTTTATTTATAATTCTTCTGGGCTTCGCATGCCCCCTTTACGCCCAGCCGGCCAAGGTCATCACGCTCAAGGACGGCTCGGTGATCAAGGGGAATGTCCTGCAGCTTGCCGACGGTGTTTACACGCTGGAGACGGGCAATTTAGGCAAGATCACTGTTCCGGAAGCCGAGATCGTGAGTATCGCGGCGGAATCAGTCCCGGCGGCCCCGGATACGGGGAATACAGCCAGCGCGTCGCTCAAAGGCCAGGTGCAGGAAATGCAGACCAGCCTCTTGTCCGATCCCGAAGTGATGACGGAAATTCAGAACATCATGCAGGATCCGGAGATCCGTGGTGTCTTATCCGATCCTGCCTTCATGAACGCCATCATGAGCTATGATCCCAACCAAATTCAGCAAAACGAAAAGACGCAATACCTTCTTAAGAATCCCAAATTCCAGTCTTTGATGGAAAAAATCCAGCAGAAATTACCGGCGAGCAAGTAGATAAATCTTAGGCGGCCGCTTCATAACGTAATTGCACCCTCGCTCTATCTCGGGTACGCCTTCGGCATAGTATCGGATGTTACATGCCTCAGTTGGCCGCAGGCGGCGGAAACATCCCCGCCGCGGGAAACCCGGACGGTGGCGTGGATGCCGTATCCCTCAAGCTGTTTTTTAAAAACAAGGATTTCCTGACGGGAAGGAGGTTCGTAGGCAAACTCCGCGACCTTATTGTAAGGAATCAGATTCATCTTGCAGAGCATGCCCTTCAACAACTGCCCCAATTCCTTCGCCGCCCGATCACTGCAAGTCATCCCTTTGATCAGGATATACTCAAAGGTGATCTGCCGGTTTGTCTTGCGGCTGTAAACCTCACAGGCCTCGATCAAATCCTGGAGCGGATACTTCCGATTGACGGGCATCAGGAGATTCCTGGACTCGTTGTTGAAGCCGTGAAGAGAGACCGCCAGCTCAATCTGCAGGCCTTCTTGGGCCAACTGTTCGATCTGAGGGATGACCCCGCAGGTGGAAATCGTGATCCTTCTCGCGGCGATGTTCAATCCCTGCACAGAATTGATGATGCGGATGGCTTTGATCAGATTGTCGTAATTATCCAACGGTTCGCCGGTCCCCATAAAAACCACATGCGATAACGGCGTCCCGCGGCAATTCCGTTGGATATAAAGGATCTGATCCAAAATCTCCGCACAGCTCAAATTCCTCTTCCATCCGCCGATACCGCTCGCGCAGAAACGACAGCCGAATTTACAGCCCGCCTGAGTGGAGAGGCATACACTGCGGCGGGACGCCGTGGGGATGAGGACCGATTCGATCTTTTCCTTGTCGGCGAGAGTAAAAAGAAATTTCGTTGTCTGATCGCGCGAAACGTCCCGATGAAGCACCGACGGAGAAAATAACCCGAAGTCGGCCGCAAGATGCTGACGAAGCGCCGGCGGGAGATTCTTCATCTCACCAAAACCCTGCGCCTGTCTTTTGTAAAGCCATTCAAAAATCTGCTTGACCCTAAACGGTTTTTCGTTGACAGAAACCAGGTAGGCGCTCAATTCTTCGAAGGACAGATTGCGGAGATCCTCTTGTCCCATAGTATCTAAGGCTCAAGACTCTTTAGCCGCCTTCCAAAAATTGACCGATCCGGCGGAATTTCTGATAACGGTTCTCCAGAAGTTCCTGTGTGGGAAGGGAAGTCAATTCTTTGATGTACTTCAAAATGACCGCCTTGAGATTGACACCGACTTTGAGAGGATCCTGGTGGGCGCCGCCCAAGGGTTCGGGGATGATCTCATCGATGATGCCGAATTCAATCAGATGCTCCGCGTTGATCTTCAAAGCCTCAGCGGCGTTGGGCGCTTTGATGCTGTTACGCCACAAAATGGAGGCACACCCTTCCGGCGAGATGACCGAATAATAGGCGTGCTGTAAGATGCACATCCGATCGGCAATACCGACACCTAAGGCGCCGCCGCTTCCGCCCTCGCCGATGATGGTCGCGACAATCGGGGTCTTCAACCTCATCATGTCTCTCAAATTCTCGGCGATCGCCTGGGCCTGGCCGCGCTCCTCCGCGCCGACCCCCGGATAGGCCCCCGGCGTATCAATCAAAATCACGACGGGAATACTAAATTTCTCGGCGAGGCGCATCAGCCTCATGGCCTTGCGGTACCCTTCCGGGTGGGCGCATCCAAAATTACGCAGGAGATTTTCTTTCGTGTCGCGCCCTTTTTGATGGCCCATCACCATCACCTTGGTGCCGTTGATTTGGGCGAATCCGGCGACGAGCGCCAAATCATCGGCGAACTGCCGGTCCCCGTGAAGTTCAATGAAATCCGAGGCGATCATGCGGATATAATCCAGTGTGTAAGGCCGGTCCGG
This sequence comes from uncultured Planctomycetales bacterium, assembly GCA_964365515.1. Taxonomy (GTDB): domain Bacteria; phylum Omnitrophota; class Gorgyraeia; order Zapsychrales; family Zapsychraceae; genus CAYIQK01. The sequence goes on from CAYIQK010000106.1 coordinate 2,473, forward strand.
ATGCCGGGCAATCTGCACCCTCTGCCAGGCCGTCAGATTGGTGTAAACCTCACTCCTCATCTTCTCCAGCTTCTCGGTCAGCTTTTTGATCTCCGGTTCCAGGGCGATATTCTTGTCGGAACCGAAATCCTTCAGCTCTTTGATCTTCGACTGCAATTCGTAAATGGGTTTTTCGAATGCCAGGATGCTCATCTCACACTCCTAAGACATTTCAATCAACGATGACCACTTCCATCCCCAAGGGCAGGAGACTATAGAGTTGCTCAACGTCGCGGTTGAGCATGCGCACACACCCCGCAGTGACCTGCCGGCCGATCGTCTCAGGCTCGATGGTGCCGTGAATGCCGTATCCGGGGATGTCAAAACCGAGCCAACGGCTTCCCAAGACATTCTGCGGGCTGTCAGGGGGCACGACCGCTCCGCGATTAAACCACACCGGATCGGTCAATTTTGAGGTGACTTTGAATGTCCCTATGGGGGTGCTGTTATCTTTGCCCGTCGAGACTTTATAGACCTTGATCACTTCATCGCCGTCTTTCAGCAAAAGAACATTCTGAGATTTATCGACTAAGACGTTGAACTTCCCCGTCCAGACGCGCAGTTTTTGTCCCACGCGGATAGCATCGTCTTTGAGATTGTTGCTGGTCCGAATGAGCTCAACGGTTGTCCCGTATTTCTTGGCCAATTTTCCCAAAGTGTCACCAATCTGAACTTCATGCATCACGGACTGAGGGGCCGGGGCGTTGGAGAAGATGATCCGCATGTTCAAATCTTCCAATTCGGTCTGGACCAATTCGATTCTTTCGTAGTCTGGATACTCCAAAAAGATCTGCTTGTAGACCTTCTTGGCCTCCATCATCTCCCCCTTTTGCCGCAACTTCGAGGCCTGCTCATAAAGCTCTCCGACCGCCTTGACGGGAACGCCTGCGGTTTCTGTCTCAACAACGGCCGGTTTTTTCTTCGGCAGAAGCATCCCTGCCGCGGCAATGCCGACGACGATGATAAGACCGGCGATCATCAAATCCTTCTGTTTCATAAAAATCGTCTCCTCTTCCTTAAGTGGGCTTTCCAAATCAATAAGCTACGCTGACCATCCCTGATACAACAGATACGAAAGGACAAATCCCAAAATGGACCCTATGATGACCTCCAGCGGAGTGTGGCCGATGAGCTCCATCAAACGCCCGGCCTCGATCCTGCCCTTCCAGTACATATCCTCCGTGATCTGATTGAGGATCGCCGCTTGCTGGCCGGCGGAACGCCTGACACCCTGCGCGTCAAACATCGTGACTAAAGCGAAGACAACCGCCAGGGCAAAGACAACAGAATCAAAACCGGCCCCCAGACCGGAGGTCGTGGCCAAAGCGGTCGCGCCGGCGGCGTGACTGGAGGGCATGCCTCCGGTTCCGATGAACCATTTGAAATTGAACCGCTTCTCTCGGATAATCCCAAGCAGAACCTTGATCCCCTGGGCCATGGCCCAGACCGTCAATGTGACAACAAGGACTTTGTTGCTAAAAACTGAATTCATATCGTCTTTTTTATGTTCTTGAGGGAAATGATAAGATTTGACGTATCCAGGATTTTATGTTAATTTACATTATAATATTGAAGGTCAAAAAAGCAAGGCCTTTTCCCCTCGATTCATCCATTATTCCCCTCAAGAAAGAATTATCACAAAACCATGCTGGCGAAAGTCCATAGCTGCGGCTTAAACGGCTTGGAGGCTTACCCTGTCACCATTGAGGTGGATGTGATGCGGGGACTGCCATCCACGATCATTGTCGGATTGCCGGACAATGCCGTCAAAGAGAGCAAGGAACGCGTCCGGTCGGCCATCAAAAACAGCGGTTATAAATTCGGTCCCAAACGGATCACCATCAACCTCTCCCCGGCCGACACGAAAAAAGAAGGTCCCAGTTTCGATCTGGCCATCGCTATCGGCGTTCTTGCGGCCACCGAGCAGATCAACCCTGCCCACTTGGACAAATACGTCCTCGTAGGCGAGTTATCCTTAGACGGCCGCATCCAGTCTATCAGCGGCGCCTTGTCAGTGGCCCTGTCTCTCAAAGACGCTCCCTTCCACGGCTTGATTCTCCCTCTCGCCAACGCACGGGAAGCCGCGGTGTCGTACTACACTAAAATTTACCCTGCCAAGACGCTCGCGGATGTCATCCATTTTCTCAATAACCCGGAAAATATACAGCCATTTTCGCCGGAACCCCCGGCGCTTTCTGAAAAACCCGCCCCAACGGACATCGATTTCTCGGAAGTCAAAGGACAAATTTCCGTCAAACGGGGACTGGAAATCGCGGCCGCCGGCGGGCACAACGTGCTTCTGATCGGCCCGCCGGGAAGCGGCAAAAGCATGCTCGCCAAACGCCTGCCCACCATCCTGCCGGACATGAACCTGGAAGAATGTCTGGAGACAACCAAAATCCATTCGGTGATGGGGTTATTAAAACCCGGCCAATCCATGGTGACCTGCAGGCCGTTTCGCTCTCCTCACCACACCTCCTCGGGTGTGGCCCTGGTGGGCGGAGGGTCAATGCCGAAACCGGGGGAAGTGACGATCAGTCACAACGGCGTGCTTTTCTTGGATGAACTGCCTGAATTCAACCGCAGTGCCCTGGAGGCATTGCGCCAACCCTTGGAAGACCATTGCGTGACCGTCGCCAGGGCCAG
>CAYIQK010000107.1:0-4994 GCA_964365515.1 uncultured Planctomycetales bacterium
GCGCCCGACAAAAACATCGTCCTTACCTTCCGCATCGACGGGCATGGGGTAGACTTTATTTTTAGGGTCATCCAGGACACAGATCCCTGGGGATTTCTTCAGGAGCTGGCGCACTTTATCCGGAGAAATCGGTCTGGCGGTCTCGATATACACGGCCTCGCTGTGCCCGATCTTGACCGGCACTCTCACTGTGGTGGCCGAAATCTTGATTTTTTTATCGTGCAGGATCTTATGGGTCTCGTTGACGAGTTTCATTTCTTCGGTGGTATAATCCTCGTCGGTGAAACTGCCGATATGGGGGAAGAGATTAAAGGCGACACTCTGCTCCATATGACGGGCAACGGGCTCCTTGGATTGGTTCGCCCAAGCTCGAAATTCTTCTTCCGCCTGCACAACACCGCCGCGCCCGCTTCCGGAAACGGCCTGATAGGTAGAAACAATGACGCGCTTGAGACCTGCCTTCTTTTGGATCGGTGCCAAGGCTACCACCATCTGGATCGTGGAGCAATTCGGATTGGCGATGATCCCTTTATGCTTCTTGAGATCAGCGGCGTTGGCCTCCGGCACAACAAGCGGGACGTCGGGACGCATCCGGAAATCCGCGCCGTTGTCAATGACCACGCACCCGGACTTGATCGCGTGTGGAGCATAGGTGACCGCCGCGCCCTTGTCGCCTTCGGTACCTGCAAAAAGGGCAATATCAATGCCCTCAAAAGAATTTTCATTGAGTTCTTCGACCTGACAGCTTTGGCCGTCGACCTGGATCGTTCGCGCGCTGCGGGCAAAGACTTTCAATCGATTGACTGGAAAATTCCGCTGCCGCAAGACGCGCAGCATTTCCTCGCCGACAGCTCCGACACCGACGACAGCGACATTATATTTGCGCATAGGAAAACCTCACTTACAAATTCTTTACCACCAAATCCCCGACTTCACTCGTCGAATACCCCATCTGGCCGGCGATCATGGATTTCATCTTTTTGACAGAGGCCTTCACCGCGGATTCGATATTGGCCGCGGCCTCCTCCTCGCCCAAATGGTTGAACATCATCTGGGCGCTTAAGATGCACGCAATCGGATTGATGACATTCTTGCCCGCAAAAGACGGCGCCGTCCCGTGAACCGGCTCAAACATGCTGACCCCTTGAGGATTGATGTTGCCGCTGGGGGCGATCCCCATCCCCCCTTGCGTGACCGCGGCCAAATCCGTGATGATATCGCCGAACATATTCTCGGTCACGATACCGTCGAAACGCTGGGGGCTTTCAACCATGTAGATACAAATGGCGTCCACGTGGCAATAATCCGTCAGGACATCCGGATATCCCTTCGCCACCTCATTAAACACCCTTTCCCAAAGGTCAAAGACGTAAGTCAGGACATTCGTTTTCCCGCAAAGGGTCAGCTTGGCCCTGTATCCCTTGCGGCGTTGTTCTTCGGAGAGTCCGCGCCAGGGTTCGCCACGGCGGCGCTGGCGCATCAATTCAAAGGCATAACGCACGCAACGTTCAACCTGCGAGCGCGAATAAATCATGGATTGGACCGCCACCTCGTCGGGGCTTCCTTTGCGCTGGAATTCCCCTACACCGGTATAAAGGCCGCCGGTATTTTCGCGGACAACCGTATAATCGATATCTTCAGGCTTTTTATCTTTGAGCGGCGTCGGAACGTTTTCATAAAGCTTCACAGGTCTCAAGTTGATGTAAAGATCCAGATCAAAGCGTAACTTGAGTAAAATACCCCTTTCCAAAATGCCGGGTTTGACATCCGGGTGGCCGATGGCGCCCAAAAAAATCGCGTCAAACTTCCGTAAATCATCGATCGCCGAAGGCGGCAGGGTCTCACCCGTCTTCAAGTAACGTTCACCGCCGAAGTCAAGGGGTGTTGTTTCGAGTTTGAAACGATATTTTGAAGAAACAGCGCTCAGGACCTTCAGCCCCTCGCGCACAACCTCGGGCCCGATGCCATCCCCCGGGATAACGGCGATTTTATAACTTTTCATGGATCAATATCCTATTCCTGGAATTTCTTAACAACGACCGTGGCATTGTGACCGCCAAACCCCAATGAATTGGACATGGCAACGGACAGATTGGCTCTGCGCGCCGTGTTGGGCACATAATCCAGGTCACATTCAGGATCCGGTGTTTCATAATTGATTGTGGGCGGGATGATATTATCTCTCAAGGCAAAAACACAGGCGGCTAACTCAACACCTCCCGCCGCGCCCAAAAGATGTCCTGTCATCGATTTGGTTGAACTGACGGGAACCTTCATGGCATAGTCCTTGAAAATTTTCTTGATGGCCAGGGTTTCAACTTTATCGTTGAGCTCCGTTGACGTTCCGTGGGCGTTGATATACGAGATATCCTGCGGTCTCAAACCCGCGTCCTCGATCGCCAAGCGCATGGCACGGGCGGCCCCCATACCGGATGGATCCGGCGCCGTCACATGAAAGGCATCCGACGTGCGGCCATAACCAACCATCTCGGCCAAAATGAAGGCCCCTCGTTTTTTCGCATGTTCCAGAGATTCGAGGATCACGATTCCCGCGCCTTCGGCCATCACAAAACCGTCGCGGTTCAGATCAAAGGGACGCGATGCCCTCTGCGGCTCATCATTGCGCTGCGACAAGGCCTTCAAAGCGCAAAATCCGCCGACTCCCAAGACGGTTGTCGCGCTCTCAGTCCCTCCGGCAATCATCACGTCAACATCGCCGTACTGAATCAACCGGAAGGCGTCGCCGATTGCGTTGGTGGCCGTCGAACAGGCCGTTGCGACACATATGACCGGCCCTCTGGCGCCGGTATTGATGGAAACCTGTCCGGCGGCCTCATTGATGATGATCTTAGGGATGAAATGGGGCGAGATCTTCTGGGGGCCTTTTTCCAGAAACTTTTGATGTTCCTGTTCGATCGTCTCAATACTCCCGATACCGGATCCAATCAAAACACCCATGCGATCCAGATCGATATGGCCCAAATCTAAACAGGCGTGCTTGATGGCTTCGTTACTGGCCACAACAGCGAACTGGACAAAACGGGCCAGATTGCGAGCATCTTTGGTATTGAAATGGTCCAGGGGATTGAAGTCAATGACATCGCCGGTAATGCGGCAATCGAATTGCGAGGCATCGAAATGAGTGATGGGGCGGATACCGCTTCTTCCTTCAATGAGGGATTTCCAAAACTTCTCCGCACCGCATCCAACAGGCGAGAGGACCCCCAACCCCGTGATCACAACCCTTCGTTTTCCCATGATTCTTAAGGTCGAACATAAACCGCCCTAATACTTGCTTTCGCAACATATTAGGGCGGTTATGATTGGAAACTATTTATTAGCAGTTTTTTCGCTGATATAGCGGATGGCATCACCTACGGAGGTCATCTTCTCGGCATCCTCATCAGGGATTTCAACATTGAATTCCTCCTCCAACGCCATGATGAGTTCGACGGTATCCAGTGAATCGGCGCCCAGATCATCAATGAAGGACGCTTCTTCCGTAACCTCTTCCGGTTTAACGCCGAGTTGTTCTGCAATGATGGACTTGACTCTTTCTTCAACTGCCATTGATCAGCCTCCTTTTTATCCACAAATGATTAGATCGCCAGCCCGCCGTCGACAACAAGAGTCTGGCCTGTGATATAATCAGCCTCCTGTGAAGCGAGAAACAGACACGCGTTGGCAACGTCGCCGGCTGTTCCTAACCGTCCGAGAGGGATTTTCTCAAGTATTGCTTCGCGGACATCCTCTTTGAGTTGAGCGGTCATATCGGTTTGAATGTATCCTGGGGCTACCGCGTTTACGGTGATACCGCGCGCTGCCAGTTCGCGGGCTATAGATTTTGTGAAACCGATGATCCCTGCCTTACTGGCCGCATAATTGGCTTGCCCGATGTTTCCGGTTATTCCAATGATCGATGTGATATTGATAACCTTACCCAACTTCGCTTTGAGCATCACCCTGGCAATAACCTTGGTGCAGTTGAACACTCCCTTGAGATTCACGTGGATAACCTCATCCCAGTCATTCTCGCTCATCCGAAGGAGCAAATTATCTTTGGTGATGCCCGCGTTGTTAACTAATATATCAATGCGCTTATATTTGTCAAGAATTTTGTTGACGATTTCCTGCACTTCGGTAAGTTTTGTCACGTCACAGCAGAAACTTTCGGCCTTCAGACCCTGACGGAGGATCTCGTCCCTGGCCCTGTCAGCCGATTCGGCCTGGCGGCCGATGATGACGGACACAGCCCCCTCCCGCGCGAAGGCCCGGGCGATCTCTTTTCCTATGCCCCGGCTGGAACCCGTGACTAAAACCACTTGATCCTTAAATCTCATACCGTATTCCGATCGAATCACGTCTTCCCTGCATCATTGAATCAAACTAAGGAACTCCGACCTTGTGGAAATCCGTCCGCGGAATTGGCCCAGCATGCAGGAGGTTTTCATGACCGAGTTCTGCTTCTCCACGCCGCGCATCATCATGCACAGATGCCGGGCCTCGATCACAACTCCCACGCCCTTAGCGCCGGTTTGCTCCATCAAGGTTTCCGCGATCTGCTTCGTCAAATTTTCCTGGACCTGAAGCCGGCGGGCAAAAAGATCCACCAGCCGGGCCACTTTGGAAAGACCGATGATTTTGCCGTTGGGAAGATAACCAACATGACATTTCCCGAAGAACGGAAGAAGATGATGCTCGCACAGTGAATACAACTCGATGTCCTTGACAATGATCATTTCATCATTGTCGGAGGGAAAAATCGCACCATTGATCACCCGGCGGGCATCTTCCTTGTATCCTCCCGTCAGATACTGAAAGGCCGTGGCCGCCCGTTTGGGTGTGGCCTTCAGACCGTCACGATTGGGGTCTTCGCCGATGGATTGGATCAACTTCCGGTAATATTCCTCCATAGATAGCGGGATGATATCATAGCCCCTATCTCGTGTCAAACACCAAAAAAAGCCGACGACAGATATCCAATCCGGATACTA
>CAYIQK010000108.1:0-3056 GCA_964365515.1 uncultured Planctomycetales bacterium
GTTGTTCACACTTTTTACGGATTTGGAGTTTAATAAATTCGCCCAGGAATTTGCCTCGCGGCCAAACATGCCGAAAACGCCGCGGGCGTGTTTGATCGAGACCTCCAGGGATATCGATGCCCTGACGCAGGCGGTCAGACAAAAAGGTTCTTTTGCTTTTCTGTTGGATTGTCCCCCGGAAGAGACCGAGGCCGCGAAAAATCGTCATGTGACGATCTCGGTTGGAGGGGATATGATATTTTCTGTTTGCTCTGATCATTGGAATTGTTTGCAACCGATTTTCCGAGACAGAACCATTCTCAAAATCACCCACAACTTGAAGGAGTCTGTGAAGATTTTCTCGAGACAGGACTGCCATTTGGAGGGAAAGATATTCGATGTGATGCTGGCCGGTTACCTTTTGGGGATGCCTCAGAATGCCCTCAGTGTGGGGGCCCTGGCGTGGGCCTATTTCAAGGAATCGTTTCCCGAGGATGACGCGTCAGCTTTGCAGGCCGGCGTCATTTTCCGGCTGTACCCGGTCATATCCACACAGATCAAGGAGATGACCCTGGATGATTTGCTGGAGAGGATTGAAATTCCTTTGTCGTTTGTCCTTTCCGAGATGGAGGATTGCGGGGTCCGGTTGGATTTAGAATTGTTGGAGAGACTCTCCAAAGAGTGCGGGAGAAAGATGGAGGATCTGGCGGCCCGATTATACGCGGCGGCGGGAGAGGAGTTCAATCTCAATTCCCCCAAGCAGTTGAGTCATATTCTGTTTGAGAAGTTGAAACTGCCGGTCATCAAAAAGACAAAGACGGGGTTTTCAACGGATGAAGAGGTCTTGACGATCCTGGCACAGAATCATGATTTTCCGTCTTTGATCCTGGAATACCGCCAATTGTCCAAGTTGAAATCGACGTATATTGACGCGTTGCCGACGATGGTTGATCCGGTAACCGGCCGGATTCACGCCCAGTTCAATCAAACCGGCACGGAAACCGGGCGGTTGAGCTCAAGCCAGCCGAACTTACAGAATATCCCGATCCGCACCGAATTGGGGCGGCAGATCCGAAAGGCGTTTGTTCCGCTTACGGCGGGACATCATCTTGTTTCCGCCGACTATTCCCAGATCGAATTGCGCATTTTGGCCCATCTGTCCCAGGATCAGGACTTGATCCGCGCTTTTCAAGAAGGAGAGGACATTCATCGTCTGACGGCTTCTTTGATCTTTGACGTGCCGGAGAAAGAAGTTACAGCGCCGATGAGGGATTCCGCCAAGCGCGTCAATTTCGGGATCATTTACGGGATGAGCGCTTTTGGGTTGGCGAAGGATCTGGGAATTTCCCAGGCCGAGGCCCAGGAGTTCATTGATCGATACTTTCTCAAATATCCGGGCGTCAAACGTTTCATCGATCACACGATCAAGGAATGCGAAACGAGGGGTTTTGTGACCACTCTATTGAACCGGCGCCGGTATATCCCGGAAATCACGAGCCCCAACAATTCCATGCGGCAGTTTGCCCAGCGGCAGGCGATCAATACACCCGTTCAGGGATCGGCGGCGGATCTGATCAAATTGGCGATGATCGATATTCACAAGGAAATCAGGGAAAGGAAGATGAGTTCCCGGATGCTCATCACGGTGCACGATGAATTGGTCTTTGATGTACCGCCCGGCGAAAAAAACGATCTCATCCATCTGGTCCGTGACCGGATGGAGCACTCTTTGGAATTATCCGTTCCCATCAAAGTCAGCATCAAGACCGGCGAGGACTGGCTGGATATGAGGGAAGAGTAAGATGCAAGTCGCATTTTGTGCCGCGGAGGCATTTCCATTCATTAAGACCGGCGGGTTGGGCGATGTGTGCGGGACACTGCCGCTTTTTTTGGAAAAAATCGGGATCCAGGTCACAATCTTTCTGCCGTTTTACAAAAATATCGACCGCGCGAAATTTGCCATTGAGCGTATGGAACAGGGGGTTTATCGAACTAAGGTCGGTAAAAATGTCCAGGTTTATCTGATTGAAAATGACCGCTTTTTTGGACGGGAGGGTGTCTATGGCGATCCTGCCGGCGATTACGCGGACAACCTGGAACGTTTTCAATATTATTGTCTGGAAGTCATCCGATTGTTGAAACGCTTTGATCTCAAATCCGATATCGTTCATTGTCACGATTGGCACGCGGCGCTGATTCCGGTTTATCTCAAGGAATCTTACGCGGACGATGACTTTTATGCCTCGATGAAAAGTGTGTTGACCATCCACAACCTGGCGCATCAGGGGGTTTTCCCAAGGCATGAATATCACAAGCTCAATCTGCGCGCGGATTTGTTCGGCTTGAGTGGATTTGAATTCTTCGGCAAGTTGAATTTGTTGAAGACGGGCATCATCTACAGCGACAAGATCACCACCGTCAGCAAACAATACGCGAAAGAGATTCAGACCCATCATTTCGGCTGCGGCTTAGACGGGGTCCTGCGTTCCCGCGGCGATGAAATCACCGGTATCGTCAACGGCATCGATCAAAATTTGTGGGACCCGATGACCGATCCGCTCATCAAAAAAAAATATTCTTCGTCGGATTGCACGAAATCGAAACAAGAGAACAAAACGCATTTGCAGCAAACGGTCGGATTGCCGGTTGCGGCGGATGTGCCGCTGTTCGGTTTTGTCGGGCGCTTATCCCATCAGAAGGGAATGGACATGATCCTCAAGATACTGCATGACAGTCAGGCCTTGAAGATGCAGGTGCTGATCCTCGGGATTGGGGAAGAAAAATATCATCGTCAGCTCAATGACGCGGCCAGGCATGACCCCGAACGGATTGCGGTTTGTCTTCAGTTCGGCGAGAATCTGGCCCATCAGGTTTATGCCGGTTCCGATTTTCTTTTGATGCCGTCGTGTTTTGAGCCGTGCGGATTGAGCCAGATGATCGGTTTGCGTTACGGGACAATCCCCGTTGTCTACAAGACCGGCGGATTGGCCGACACGGTCAGTCCTTTTGACGGTCAAAAAGGAAACGGTTTTGTTTTTGAGGATTATACCAAAAAGGCCTTGATCGAGACGATGCAG
>CAYIQK010000108.1:3156-4928 GCA_964365515.1 uncultured Planctomycetales bacterium
AAAATTGGCCGCGATTGTTTTTCGGAATCAAAAGGAATTGGGCCGGCTGGCCGGTATCGTTCATCCGAAGGCGGGCCGGGAAATGACGAAGCAAATCAACCATTTCAGACGGGAAGCTTCACATCCGATCATTGTCTTGGAGGTGCCGCTTTTGTTTGAATCAGGATTCGACCGTTATGCGGATGTCACAATCGTTGTGAAGACCGCTCAACACAGGCAAATCGCCCGCGCGGTTCAAAGGATGAACATCACGCGGGCACAGGCACTGCGCCGCATCCGGGCGCAAATGCCGTTCAAAGACAAGATCCGTTTGACGGATTTTATCATAGATAACAATCATTCAAAAACGAACACCCTCCGGCAGGTCAAAAAGTTATGGCAAGAACTGCTCAAGGAGGAGAAAATGGTAACCGAGGGAGAAAAGTGATGGAAAAAACAGCAACCAGCAAGGAAAAAAGCACAACCAAGAAAGAGTCTGCATCGGCAATCAAAGACAATCCGGCGCCGCCGAAGGAGACTTCGGTCTTGCAGGACGATCAGCTGGATATCTCAAAGCTGAAGATCATGAATATGACGGAATTGAACAAAACCGCCAAGGAGCTCGACATCAACGGCGTGAGCGGCATCCGCAAGCAGGACCTCATTTTTAAGATCCTGCAGGCCAAGGCGGAGAAGGCCGGCTTGATGTTCGGGGAAGGGACCCTGGAGATCCTCACGGAAGGTTTTGGTTTCTTACGAAGCGTCAATTACAACTATCTTCCTTGTCCCGACGATATTTACATTTCTCCTTCGCAGATCCGTCGTTTTGACTTAAAGACCGGCGACAGCGTGAGCGGTCATATCCGTCCGCCGAAGGAAGGCGAGAAATATTTCGCGCTTCTGAAGGTGGAGGCGGTCAACTTTGAAAATCCGGAGAAATGCAAAGAGAAAATCTTCTTTGACAACCTGACCCCCATCTATCCGCGTGAACGGATTATTTTGGAGACGACCCCAGATGAGATCTCCATGCGGCTGATGGATCTTTTGACGCCGATCGGCAAGGGTCAGAGGGCCCTGATTGTGGCACAGCCTTACAGCGGAAAAACGGTTCTTCTTCAGAAGATCGCCAACTCCATCATGCACAATCATCCGGATGTGATCCTCATGGTGCTTCTCATTGACGAACGGCCGGAGGAGGTCACGGATATGCAGCGAAGCGTCAAAGGGGAGGTCATCGCGTCCACCTTTGATGAACCGCCGGATCGCCACGTCCAAATCGCCGAGATGGTGCTGGAAAAGGCCAAACGCTTGGTCGAACACAAACGTGATGTGGTGATCCTGTTGGACAGCATCACGCGTTTGGCCAGGGCGTACAATACGGTTGTGCCGCACAGCGGGAAGATCCTTTCCGGCGGTGTCGATTCCAACGCCTTGCACAAACCAAAGAGATTCTTCGGATCGGCAAGGGCCGTGGAAGAGGGCGGGAGTTTGACCGTCATCGCCACCGCCCTCGTTGACACGGGCAGCCGTATGGATGAGGTGATCTTCGAGGAATTCAAAGGAACCGGCAACATGGAATTGCAGTTGGACCGCAATCTCTTCCAGCGCCGGATTTACCCGGCCATTGATATGCGGCGTTCCAATACCAGGCACGAGGAAGGCCTGATTTCCCCAAACGACTTACAGCGTATATGGCTTCTGAGAAAGGCGATTCACGACCTCAATGCCGCCGAGGCCATGGAACTTTTGATTGATCGCCTCAGTAAATTCAAGAGCAACAAAGAGTTTTTGGA
>CAYIQK010000109.1:0-4904 GCA_964365515.1 uncultured Planctomycetales bacterium
GTTTTGCGTCAGCTTTCGGATCTGATCAAACAGAAGGCGAAATCGTCGGTCATTGTTTTGGGATCCCAAAGCGGTGAGAACGCGACGATCCTTTTGGCGGTGACTGATGATCTGATCCAGCGCGGGGTCAAAGCCGACGAGATGATCAAAGAGATCGCCCCGTTGATTGGAGGAAGCGGCGGGGGACGTCCGCAGTTGGCTCAGGCCGGGAGCAAGCAAGCTCATCAAGTCGATCAGGCCATTCGGCAGGCCGCAGAGTTCATTGGGGAGAGAATCAAAAAATGAAGATCCTGACACAACACGGGCAAGGGATTCAAAAATTGTACAACAGGCATTTGTCGCAGAAAAGAAGGCATATCGATGAAAAGGTGCGGCGGATCATCGAGGATATCCGCTTAGACGGAGATGATGCCCTGATCAAATACACCAGGAAATTCGACAAGGTCAAACTCACGCCCAGACAGCTGAAGGTGGCTGAGAGCGAGATCAGCGGGGCCTTTCAGAATATCACCAGTGATTTCATCTCCAGCCTGAAGGTCATCATGAACAATGTGACCCTCTTTTATAAAAAACAGATCACGAAAGGGTGCCGTGTCCGCGATGACGACGGCGTTCTGTTGAAAGAACACATCTTGCCGTTGGAAACGGTCGGCATTTATATACCGGCGGGAACGGCGCCGTTGATTTCAACGGTTTATATGACGGCGATCCCGGCGATTGTTGCCGGAGTCAAGCGGATTGTCATCACGACACCGCCTGACCGTCAGGGCCAGGTGAATCCTTACATTTTAGCGGTCGCGAATCTCTTGAAGGTCAATGAGATTTATAAGGTCGGCGGAGCGCAGGCCGTTGCCGCGATGGCGTTTGGGACAAAGACAATCCCGAGGGTGGATAAGATCATCGGCCCCGGAAACATGTTTGTGACCGAGGCCAAGCGCCAGCTCTTCGGCTATGTGGACATCGACATGCTGGCCGGCCCGACGGAACTGGTGATCATCGCGAACCGTTACAGCAATCCCGCGTATGTCATCGCGGATCTGGAGGCCCAGAATGAGCATGTCGGCGGACTGGCTGTCCTTGTGACGACGTCCAAACAGCTCATGCGGCAGGTTCGTAAAAAAGTTATGAATGGTTATATCATTTATGCCAAGAACATCGATGAGGCTGTCAATATCGTCAACCGGATCGCCCCGGAGCATCTGCAGATCTTAACGAACAAACCGGAAAATGTCGCCAAGAAGATCCGCAATGCCGCGGCTATTTTCCTGGGGCCGTACAGTCCGACGGCGCTGGGGGATTACGCGGCAGGACCGAGCCACGCCCTGCCCACCTTGGGGACAGCGCGATTTTTTTCCGGATTATGCCTTTCGGATTTTTTGAAGCGAAGTCATGTGATCTCGTATTCCAAAAAAGCCTTGGAGCGGATGCGGGAACCCATTGAGAAGGTGGCCAAACTCGAAGGGTTGACGAAACATTATGAATCCGTGAACATCCGTTTTCAGCCGCCCAATTGAGGAGGCAGGAGGGAAAGACCATGAACCAGCGCAAAGCGAAATTTGAACGAAAAAGCAAGGAGACGCAAATCGCCGCCGAGCTTAATATCGACGGCACGGGCAAGACTAAGATCAAGACCCATATCGGCATCCTGGATCACATGCTGGAATTGTTCGCTTTCCACGGATATTTTGATTTGACCCTCAACGTGCAAAAAGCCGATTTGGAAATCGATATCCACCATACCAATGAAGACGTCGGGATTGTATTGGGGAAGCTTTTTAACAAAGCCCTCAACGGGAAGGATGGGATCCGAAGATTTGGTTCGGCCTTTGCTCCTATGGAAAATACTCTTGGGCATTCGGTTGTTGATATCAGTGGCCGCGGATACTTTTCGTTAAAATATGTGAATGTACATGCGGCTGCTATTAAAGATCAAGAGGAGTATTCAACGGAGTATTTGGAACACTTCCTGGAATCCTTTGCCCATGCGTTAGGGGCAACGATTAGTATCACCGTTACCGATGCCAGTGAGGATTTGCATACAACCATAGAAACTGTATTCAAGTCGCTTGGGTTGGCATTGGATCAGGCCGCGCAAATCGATCCCCGGCGGGCAGGTGAGGTTCCTTCGACAAAAGGGATTATTGATTAGAGAGACGATGATTGCGATTATCGATTATGGAATGGGAAATTTGCGCAGTGTCCAGAAAGCGATGGAACGCGCCGGCGCTCAGGCAAAGATCACCCAGAAGGCGGAGGATATTGCGAAGGCCGCCAAGATCATCCTGCCCGGCGTGGGCGCTATGCGTCCGGCCATGGAAAAGCTTGACGCGTTGGGACTGATCCCCGCCGTGCGGCAGGCTATTGACGCTGGAAAGCCGTTTCTTGGAATTTGTCTGGGCTTGCAACTGCTGTTTGAAAAGAGCAATGAAGGCGGGGACGTGAATGGTCTGGGAATCCTCAAGGGTAAGGTGGAGCGATTTTCTTCCGCGAACCAGAAAGTCCCTCATATGGGATGGAATCAGCTTAAAATAAAGAAACCAGTGAACCGTTTGTTCAAAGACATCGCGCCATTAAGTTATGCTTATTTCTGTCATTCGTATTTCGTGAATCCGCAGGATGCCAGTCTGGCCGCGGCGACCACGGATTATGGCGTGGAATTCGTTTCGGCCATTGCGGTTGATAATATCTACGGTGTCCAGTTCCATCCAGAGAAAAGCCAGGCGGTTGGTCTTCAAATCCTCGGGAATTTTAACAGCATATGATCATTTTCCCCGCTATTGACATCAAAGACGGCAAGGTCGTCCGGCTGTTCCAGGGGAAATTCGATGAGGTCACCGAATATTCCGGCGATCCGGTGGTGGTCGCGAAGAACTGGCAGCAAAAGGGCGCCCAATGGCTGCATGTCGTTGACTTAGACGGCGCCAAGACCGGGAAGATGCAGAATAGTGATGTCATCATCGCCATCGCGAAAAAAGTTTCCATTCCTGTCCAGGTCGGCGGCGGGATCCGCAGCCGCGAAGATATCCAGCGGATCATCGACGGTGGTGTCGAGCGCGTTATCCTCGGAACAAGAGTTATTAGTGACAGAAATTTTCTTGTTGAGATGCTGGCTCTTTGGAAGAAAAAGATCGCCGTCAGCTTAGATTGCGCCGACGGTTTTGTGGCACAGCGCGGATGGACAGAGAGTTCAAACGTCAAGGCCGTGGATTTTGTGAATGGGTTAGCAGGGTTGAATCTTGCGTGTTTGATTTATACGGACATTGTCCGTGACGGCATGTTGACCGGTCCTGACATTGTGGGATTGAGAGCATTGCTGTCCATGACGGAGATCCCCATTATCGCCTCGGGCGGCGTGGCGAGTATCGAGGACTTGAAAAAACTGCGTGCCTTGGAACCTGAAGGGCTTTTAGGCGCGATCGTTGGTAAGGCGATCTATGAGGGCAGGGTCAATCTTGAAGAGGCGATCCGTGTATGCTCACTAAAAGAATAATTCCCTGTCTGGACGTCAAGGACGGCCGCGTGGTCAAGGGGACCAATTTTGTGAATCTGCGTGACGCCGGCGATCCTGTAGCGATTGCCAGGATTTACGATGAGCAAGGCGCCGATGAGATCGTTTTTCTTGACATCACGGCCAGCCATGAGAAACGTTCGATCATGCTCGATGTCGTGCGCCAGACCGCGGAACAGGTTTTCATGCCGCTGACGGTCGGCGGCGGGATCAATTCAGTCGAAGATATTCGTACTTTGCTTAACGCCGGGGCGGACAAGGTTTCGATGAATACGGCCGCGGTGGAGAATCCGGATTTGATCCGGCGTTCCGCGCAGCAGTTCGGCAGTCAGTGTATCGTGGTGGCGGTCGATGCGAAGAAAGGGAATGGCCGAGCAGGCTCCCCTCCGGGGAGCAAATGGGAGGTGTATACCCACGGCGGGCGCACGGCAACCGGAAAAGACGCGATCGCATGGGTCAAGGAAGCCCAAAAGCTCGGCGCGGGCGAGATTCTATTGACCAGCATGGATTTTGATGGCACCAAAGACGGTTACGATATTCCTCTGACCGACGCGGTTTGCAAGGCAGTTAATATCCCTGTCATCGCTTCCGGCGGCGCCGGTAAGTTGGAAGATTTTTACGTCGTATTTGCGAAAACCGGCGCGGACGCGGCCCTGGCCGCCTCGGTATTCCATTACCGGGAATTTTCTGTCGGCGAAGTGAAAAGTTATCTGAAAAAAAAGAAAGTCGAGGTTCGGTTGTGAACAAGGAAAAATCCATCGAAACGATCCAGATCGCCCCGCGGAATTTGAACAAACTGAAATTCAACGCCGACGGGCTGATTCCTGCCATCATACAGGATTACAAATCGAAAGAAGTGTTGATGATGGCCTATATGAATATCGATTCCCTGCGCCAGACCCTGAAGATCGGGAAGACTTGTTTTTGGTCGCGTTCTCGCAAGGAATACTGGGTCAAGGGGATGACTTCAGGACATTTTCAGTACGTGAAGGGGATTTATTACGACTGCGATTGTGATGCCCTGCTCATCAAGGTGCGGCAGATTGGATCAGCCTGCCATATGTATAAGAAAAGTTGCTTTTACCGGAATATCAAGGCAAAATGAACTGCGGCGCTATGTATTTTCCATCAGAACAAGAATTTTTAAAACTGAGCTCAAGAGGGAATTTGATCCCGGTCTATAAAGAAATCCTGGGGGATCTGGAGACGCCGGTATCGGCCTACTTCAAGATCGCCCGCAAGGCAAAGTATTCCTTTCTTCTGGAGTCCGTCGAAGGGGAGGAGAAGGTCGCCCGTTTCTCGTTTTTGGCCAAAGATCCGGAGTTGGTTCTGCAGTCGAAGGGTCATGCGGTTCAAATCAGCCGTTACGCGAAAGGCAAAGTCTCAACGCAGAGGA
>CAYIQK010000110.1:0-4824 GCA_964365515.1 uncultured Planctomycetales bacterium
AGATCCGCGTGTTCTTTTCGGCGGAATAGGCCATATCCTCGGCGCCATAGTTTTGGTTAAGGACCACATCCGCGTAATAATGCCCCGAGGGGATATCAACAATTCTCAAGAGGCTGAATTGGGATTGTTTAATCTTCAATTCATAATCCGCATCAAAATGATATCCGTCAAGCACCACCCATAAAGGCTGGATTCTGGAAGCAATACTGACAAGCTGCTCTCCATCCTTTACGGCATCCCACGATGCCTCTTTCTTCAAACAATACACCTGAAAGCCTTCACTTCTTAAATACTCAACAAGCTGAATATTATGGGGAATCGTGGCAAAATGGATTTCATATCCGGCATCGGACAAAAATTGGCCTAACGCCAGCATGCGCATCAGGTGCCCGGCACCTATCTGGGGGGAGGCATCAGCTCTAAACAGGATTCTCTTATTCATCTCAAATATTATTTACTTGAGGACCAGCTCCCACTTCAGGGGAGTGCCTTTCTTTATGTCTTTCTTCGCCTTTTTACCAAAAACTTCTTTTGAATATTTCGGCTCCAACCCTTGGGCCGGTCGGACAGACCGGACATTCTCCTCGCTAAACCGGTCCCCCTTTTTTATGTCCTGCGCCACAAAAAGAGACCGCCGGTAAGCACGATTTCTCCTCTGATCGTCTCCAAGCTCATAAGAAGGCTTCCCCATGGCCTCTTCGATAATGCGAACGTTATGAACTAATTCTTTAAGTTCATCCGGCTCAATGGAAAAGAAACTATCCGGGGTTTTCCTGTTGCGCGAATCTGTAAAATGTTTTTCCACCATAACCGCCCCTAAAGCCGCGGCCGCGCATGCCACGGCGATCCCCAAAGTATGATCCGAGAGGCCAACAGGGCATTTAAACCTTTTGCGCATATCCGCAATCGTCATAAGGTTCATCGTTTTGGGATCCGCCGGATAACTTGTCACGCATTTTAAAAGCGTCACCGTTGATGCCCCGCCCTTTTGGGCCGTCACGAAAGCCTCTTTAATTTCTTTGAGATCAGCCATGCCCGTTGACATAATAAGCGGCTTTTGGGTCTTTGCCATATATTCGATCAAGGGCAGGTCCACCAGCTCAAATGATGCCGTTTTATGCACCTTCACGTTCAGCCCTTCCAGCAGATCAACAGAATCCCGGTCAAACGCCGTCGCAAAAAATTCGATCCCCAGATCATCCGAAACTTTTTTCAGCTTTTTAAACCAACGCCACGGCGTGTATGCCTTTTGATACAACTGGTACAACGTCTGGCCTTGCCACTTGGAATGCCTTATCCTGAAATACTTGTTATCGCTATTGAGAGTGATCGTGTCCGGCGTATACAGCTGGAATTTTACTGCGTCGGCGCCGCATTTTTTTGCTTCTCTAATTAAAGAAACAGCCTTTCTGAAATCCTGCCCATGATTGGCGGAGATTTCCGCAACAATGATCACCTTATTATTTCTTTTAAAATCAAACATCCCTAAAAACCTATCCGGGCTTAACTACGTTAACCGTTGGAAACCCGCATGGCAAACCGGCCCTTTTAATTCCAACTCAACGCGGTTTCCCTCTAACGTTTTCGATAAAAAGCAAAAACAATCATCAACAACCTCCAAATAATCCTCTACTTTCTGTGGAGTATGGACATACGAAGCGTAATAGGCATTCGTTGCCAAATAGCCTTTTTCCAGCATGAATTGTGTGAATAAAGTTTTCATCGCCAGGGCATTCTCATAATTAAAAGAGAAATGGCCCAGAGGGGCCATTTCCTCTCCGGAGACGGAAATATTTAACCGGTGTTTATCCGCCGACCTTTTCCAGCCCCGTTGCACGCGCGTTCCCATATCGATCAAATGTGCCGGGACATTATGTTCCCGCATCTTCTTGATCGTCGCGAGGGCGGCGACCAGCCCGACACGGTCGGTCCAATAGGTACTGCTTATGAAAGTTTCTTCGGCGATCTGCATTGGATTTTTCCTGCCGATAATCGCCGCCATGGGAAAGCCATTGCTGATGCCTTTGGCAAAAACGGCCATATCAGGATCAATGCCATATTTTAAATGTGCTCCGCCGACATTGACCCGCCATCCCGCGCTGACTTCATCAAAGACCATAACAATACCCGCGTCCTCGGTGACCTTTCTGATCGTTTCAAGAAACTCCAGTTTTGGCTTCTGATGCCTTATAGGCTCCAGCACAACAGCAGCAACCTTGCCCTTACACCCTTTGATCAAAGACAAAAATCCTCGCGTATCGTTGTAGGCGAACGGCTTGGACGTGCCGGCTAACCCGCGGGGGACACCTTTAGGCGAAAGGCCTGCGAGTAAGTGTCCGTCAAGCGCTTTATCATCCGCCAAATTGGCCGACAGGTACCAGTCATGCCATCCGTGATAACCGCAAAATAAAACGATGTCCTTGCCGGTAAAGGCCCGGGCGATCCTGACCGCGATGCTTAACGCCTCCCCCCCGCCACGGGCGTAACGGACCATCTCTGCCCAGGGATGGAGGGTACACAAAAGCTCTGCCAGTTCCAATTCTTCGGGACAATTCAGAGTACTCATTGAACCTTTATCTACGGCGGCATTCACGGCGGCATTCACATCCGGATCCGCATACCCCAGGATGCAAGAACCGACCCCCATATAGCTCATATCAATATATCGATTACCGTCCAGGTCCCAGACCTCACACCCGCGCGCCTTTTCATAGTAAGCCGGCCAAAGCTCCGGGAGCGACATCTCCGGCCTTTTGGACAAAAGCTGTGTCCCTCCAGGGATGACCTTTCTTGCTTTTTTATATAATTCTTGAGAATGTCCCATGGATCGCCCTTACGTACAGCATTTTATACATTCACCACTGTCCTTGATTCGGATGCGTTTTTCGCGGCTTCGATCACCTGCAATATTTGCTTCGCCACGTAAATATCTGATATTGACTCCGCTTTGCCATTTAAAACATCAATAAAATGTTTCATCTCATCAACGTACATCTCGTTAAATTCATAATCCGGATCTTCCTCAATAACCTGCCATTCTTCCTGGTCGGGCGCGATAAACCTGATTTTCTTTTCCTTGAAACTCCATTCAATCGCTCCTCGTTCACCATAGAACTGATACGTCCTTCTGTTGGGATGTTGGATATAATCAATATGCAGCGTCCCGATGATCCGGTCTCTGAGCTCGATTAAAACGGCGGCGATATCTTCCGTATCTATCTCGAGGCTGCTGTACGTTCCCGAAAAACAGGCAATGTGTTTAACCGGCCCCAAAAACCACTGGAGATAGTCAAACTCGTGGGAATCCAGCAAAATTCCGCCGCCCAACGCCTTGTTGGCGCTGTAACTCTTCCGGTAATCCTCCCACGGGTGCCAATCCGGCAAATACCATCCCGCGATGACGGAAAAGGAAAGGATCTTCCCGATCTTTTTTTGATTGATCATCCCTTTCATAAGCTTGAAACTCTTATGGAATTTCCAATTGCAGCCTAAGAGTGTTTTCAGCTTTTTAGCCTCGGTCAGGGCGATCAGTTCATCGACCCCTTCCATCGTGTGCGAAAGCGGCTTTTCGATAAAAAGATGGCACCCCGCCCGGACAGCCGCGAGTGCCGTTTCCAAATGATAACGGTTGGGGTTGGTGACCAAAACCGCATCAAAACGTTGTTCCAACCCCTCCTTTAGACTATTAAAAACGGGCACGCGAAACTCGCCGGCAATCTGCTGCGCGCGCTCTTTAAGCGGTTCGCAAACAGCGGCCTCCTGCCCTAAGGACAACAGGTTTTTTAAATGCCGCTTGCCGATGGAGCCTCCGCCGGCTATGAGAAATTTCATCGCAACCGTCCCCCTACGCCCATATCCGGCCATGCCCCCAATCGACCCCGATCGCTTCGACGGGCTGACGCCGCTGTTGGTCCGCGTCCCAGTAATCGATAATATCGGTCAACCGGATCAGCCTCTCCCGGCCTTTCAGGTCCTGATAAACTCTGCGGCAGAAGACCAGGTCTTCCGGATAGTCGACGGTTATTCTTATCTCCGAGCGCCGCAATTTCTCTTCAGGCCGTACCATATTGATCTTAAAATCGCCCTGATGGTCAAAGATATAGGATGTCACCAGCTCTTTGTTCCTCTGCTGCGCATGGCGGTGGGAGATTTTCAAAGACTCGACGTCGACCAGACAGAAGCCGGCGCCATCCGGCAGCTCTGAAACACTGGACAAATGGACGGCCTCCCGGACATGCTGTTCGAAGAGCTCATCGACTCTCTCCTGGTACAGGAACGGGGACTCTGTGGAATCCAGAAAGGCTACCTCGGTCCCCAGTTGGTCGGCGGCCTTGATGATGCGTCCCAGCATGTCCTCATCTTCGCCAAAGACATAGCTCCACCCGTGTTTCTCCGCCAATTCGGCAAAGCCGTAATTCGCTTTTCCGTCCGCTATCGCCAGACAAATCGTATCAATATTTTTAATCTGTTTAATATACGCGACCAGGTATTCCAGAATCGTGACCTTGTTGTCGGCATCCAACAACTGCAAAGGTTTTCCATATAAACGTGTTCCGCCCACCCGGCAGGCCAAGATAGCATCGAACTTTCTTTTAGTCATAATCAACCGCCTCGATCACAATAGCCCCTTCGATATCCCGCCGTCAATTTGCACCGTCGTCCCGGTAATACTGCCCGCCAGCTCGGAGGCAAGAAAAACAACAAGATCTCCTAATTCTTTAGGATCCTGAAAGCGTCCCTGCGGCAAAGACTTTATGGCACTCTTTTCGATTTCATCAACCGTTGTCTTGTTTGCCTTGGCGGCCTTGGTCATTAATTCGATCG
>CAYIQK010000111.1:0-4799 GCA_964365515.1 uncultured Planctomycetales bacterium
AAGACAAGCAGGAGGTTGATTTTCTGCTGGCGGAAGGCAACCGGCCGTTTCTTCTCATAGAAACCAAATTGTCGGATGAAGATCCCGCGGCAAACCTTATGGCCTTTCAAAATCTTCTGAATATTCCTGCCGTGCAGCTCATTAAAAAAGAAGGGGTCAAAAAGATTTATAAGAACGGGAAAAACAATATTTTGGTTGTGACGGCCCACCGTTGGCTGTCGTCGCTTCCGTGATGGCAGACAGGCATTTTTTAAGGGGACAGGTTTAAGGTGGGGGAAATCGAATTGATGGGGTTAGCAAGTTGATTGTTCTTGAGATATGGCTGTGGCTATGGAACTGATCCGTACCCGAAAATCACAATTGAGCATGGATTTGGCGCCGCTGATTGACGTGGTCTTTCAGCTTCTGGTTTTTTTCATGCTGACTTCAAGCTTTGCCAATCCCGCCATGAAACTTGTCCTGCCTCAGGCCTCTGCCGCCGGTCAGATGGAACAGGAAAATATCGTCATCACCATCGATCGAGACGGGCAAGTCTTCTTGAATGACCGGAAAATGGCATTGGAGTCTCTGAGGCCGGCATTGCAAAAGCTTCTTGCCGCGCGTGAAGATCAATCCGTTCATGTCAAAGGAGACCAGCAGATGCCTTACAAATTTTTCATCCAGGTGATGGATTTGGCCAAGCAGGCGGGGGCAACGCAGGTCAATATCGTCTATCAGCAAAGCGCGCCGCAATGATCCCGGTATTTTTTTACAAGACAGATTCTTTCGTCCCGATGCTCTTGGTTTCCATGACGGCCCATGTGTTTTTGATCGGGATCAGCGGGCTCATGCCAACGCCGGTGGAATTTGCCGTCCAACAGGCCCCCCGCAGTATTGATGTCACGTTGGTTGAGCAGAGGGTCATCCCGCCGGTGCCGGAAATTCAGAGAACGCCCATCGACCTGACGGGTGCCGAACATTCCGTAACGGCCGCGGTGATTGAGCCGCACCCCGTGGTGGATATCCCCAAACAACAGGCACAGCCGTTTGTCTTTGATGAAGGCTCCCGCGGAGCCACCACGCGGGCCAGGCCGTTGGATCACATCAATCCGTCTCCTTTGTATCCGCGGACGGCACGCCGCAAGGGATGGGAAGGCACGGTATTTTTGAAAGTGCTTGTCAACCCCAACGGAACGCTGGAAAAGATTGTCATCGCGAAAAGTTCCGGTTATCCCATGCTGGATGACAGCGCCATGGAGACGGTCAAGAAATGGGAATTTTCTCCGGCGCAGACAGGCCTCTTGAAATTTGCTTCGTGGATCACCATACCTGTTCAATTCACCCTGATCGAGGATTATTCAAATTGATGTTCCCCCCCTTGATTTTTGTCAAAAATATGCTATATTTCAAGAAAATGTTTTCTTTAAGAAGCATGTTTTCCCCAAGTCTTCTCCCCCAAAAAAGAACATACCCCGCAAGGAAGGAGTCTGGTTTTGAGCCGTAGAATCACACAAAGCTCCACTATAATTTTTTATTTTCTCTCACTCCTGATTCACCCTAAGTATACAATCCATAAAATCCTGGAAAATAAACTCAGCTTTCGAAGAATCGCTGTTTTTCTGCTTATTGTCAGTACCTTAAGAGGCATTATCGAAAGCGCGTGGATGTTATTAAGGGAAGGGCAGTTTGTGGCGGTCGTCACCTCGCCTGTCCTCTTTAAAAGCTACCTCATTCTCGGCATTCCGTTCATGGTCTCAAGCATTACCGCAGGATATGTCCGCTGGTTTGGGTTTGCGCTTGTTCCCTGCCTTTTGGCGAGATTTTGGGGCAGAGAAGCTCACTACAGAGACTTTTTAAGAGTCACCGGCGTTATGATGGGGCTCTATGTGCTGACAATTCTTCCCAATTTTGCCTATCTTTTTTTTGATTTGCCTGTCATTCAGTTTTCGATATCAAAAAGCTACAATCCCGCCCTTGGCGTAGGGCAGATGATCACGGGGACATGGCTGGTATTGATTATTTATAAAATGGCCCGGCTTATCGCCGGATTAACAGCGTGGCAGTCTTTTCTGGCAGGATTGACGGTGCTTTTGGGAAATTTGGGAGCTTTGCTGTTCGGTGCCATGTTTTTCTTTAATCTTTCTTATGTCAGTGCACGGTCTTTTCGAGGCACTCTTAACATGGCGACATTTTTGTTTAATATTGCCACAGTTCTGCTCATCCCTTTTTTTCTATGGCTGGGGACGAGAACGGCAGACGGCAGGTGGCTTAAAGTACAGGGAGGGGAACGATGAGTATTTTTAAGAGAAGAGGGTTTAAAACATTTGCGGTATCCTTGGTGAACATAAGTTTTCTTGGGTTTTTGTTTTTTGTGGGATCGATTAGTATCTGTAAGATCAAAGACCTGCGGGGACAGGCGGGTCTGGTTCTCCCGAATGATGCCCTTGTTTATGAAGCCAAGGTTTCTTCTCTCTATGTGACGAAGGATGTTGACAGTATCACCTTCGACGCCACAGCACAGCTTACAGCTTATCTGGCGATTAATGATCAGGAGGTCATTACAGGGTCAGATGTCCAATTGAAGATACCGACCCTGAATTATCAGGCTCAGATGCTCGAATCCGGTTCAGGGATATATACCCTCTCTCTCCCTGAACAAGCGACCCTTATCCCTCAGGTTCCCGCAGCAACCATGTCCCAAATTGAACAATGGCAGATCGAACCTATCGATTATTCGTTCAGCTTAGGCGATCAAATCAAAGGTATCGATCCTGGCATCAGCATCCCGATCACAGTCTCGACGATTGAAAAAGGTCTTGAGGCCCTTCTGGGACAAATTCCTATTGTAGGTTATGTGGGCAATGCGGGTCTGGCCTCAAGCGTGAGCGCCCCTCAGGCGTACACGGTTGATTTTAACATCAACATGCAGGCGAGACTGCTTGATGAGACGGGAACGCCGTTATCCCATCAGACCCTTGATGTTCTCCTGGATATCCCAGGACACGCGTATTCTGAGACAATCCGTATTACAACGGATGCCAACGGTGTTTTCAGCTATCTGCGCCGGGAATCCGCCGTTATTCAGGTCAGCGGCGGGAGTTTTGTTACACTCATTGAGCCGTTAAATATCAATGGGGCCTCTTTTGTCGTTGCTCAGGCCTGGTGGCCTCCGCCTCCGCCTGAAACAGAAGGCAACCCACCGACGAATCCCGCAGAGACGGGCTCGGGCGGGACATCCGTTGCCGATCCGATTGATGTTGCCACGGGGAATGTCTATTCTATTGAGCAGGACCTATTTATCCCGGGCAGAGGTCTGCCAATTCAGCTTACCCGAGCCTACCATTCTCAGTCGAAATATCAGGGACCTTTGGGTTTTGGCTGGACACATACCTATAATGTTTTCCTTACGACACTGGCAAACGGCAATGTTGAGGAACGGGACGAAGAGGGGACACTATTAACCTTTACTGGAAATGTCGACGGAAGTTATGCCTCACCCAAAGGGAATCATTCCGTGCTCGTCAAAGAAGAGGACGGGACGTATACGATCCGAAGAAAGCACGGGGATGTGCTGCGTTTTAATTCCAAAGGGAAACTGATCTCCATCACCGACCGGAACCAAAACAAGGTCGCGTTGACGTATTCAGGAAACAATCTTGTCACGATCACGGACACCGCCGGCCGCCAGATTCAGTTGGGGTGCGATGGCAGCGGCAGGATTATCTCCTTGACCGATCCCGCGGGACGTACAATCCGTTATGCCTACGATGGCGGCAATAATCTTATCTCAGTCACAAATGCCGACGGGCAGACAACGGCGTATGAATACAACAAATATCACTGCCTTAAGAGCATCACAGACCCGCAACGGGAAACCTATGAGGGCGACCCTGTGCAAAGCCACCGTTATTTTGCGTATAATACCAACGGCCTGGCCGTCGAGTTCCGCAATGATGAAAATCAGCATCGGATTACCCTAAAATACGGGTCGGGAAAGACCACGGTCACAGACTCGAAAGGGAATGATACGGTTTATTATCATGCCAAGGTCAGCGGGATCAGCCGTGTGACTAAGATTACCAATCCCGATGGCGCCAGCCAGGCATTCGCCTGGGACGCGGATTTGAACAAGATTCAATCCACAGATGAAAACGGCCATGTCACGCATATGACCTATGATGATAAGGGGAACCTTCTTACCATAACTGATCCGTCAGGGGGAGTGACTCAATTTACCTATGAACCCACCTATAATATGGCAACCTCTCTCACGGATCCCTTAACGCGCGCGACCACGTATGCCTATGACGCCAGGGGGAACCTCTCGGATGTCACGGATGCGCTGGGGAATGCCACGCATTATGATTATGATGTCAACGGAAACCTCACGGCGACGACGGACGCGCGGGGCAGACAAACCGGTTATGAATATGATGCTTACGGCAACCTCTGGGCGGTCGTTGATCCTCTGTCCAACCGCACGGAGTTTACCTATGACCTGGCGGGGAACGCGACAGGGATCAAAGACGCGAAAGGGAACGCGACATCCCTGACCTATGATGCCATGAACCGGGTCACGCGGATACTTTATCCCGATACGACCGGTGTTTCCTATGCTTATGATCAGGTTGGAAATCGTGTTTCCATGACGGATGGGAAAGGCAACGTCACTCAATACAGCTACGACTCTCTGAACCGTCTCTCGAAAGTCCTTGACCCGTTGGCAAATACCACGAACTATACGTATGACACCGAAGGCAACCGCGTCCGCACCACCGACGCCAACCGCAACCAGACCACCTACAACTACAACGCGCTTA
>CAYIQK010000112.1:0-4699 GCA_964365515.1 uncultured Planctomycetales bacterium
TGGATCCACGGGTGGTGTTGAAATGTCGGTCAAAAAGGTCAGTGTATCACGGTTTGAATTGTTGATGGATGCCGGTTTGGGGGCGCAGAAGGCCGGCGATATCCTCATCCGCGCCTTTGCCAAGTCGGGGAGATATGTTTATATCGAACCGACGATCCCTTCCGAAATCAGCCCTCCATTGCGAAGCCGCCCGGCACTCTCCGGCGTCATTATCCGTGTGGCGGATTTTGATTTGACGAATATCGGCAACAGCACGGACATCATGCTGGCCGCCCACGAGATCGTTTTGGACCGCCGCTTAGACGACGAAGAGTACCACAAAAATTGCCGGATCTTCTTGGATATGGGCGATCAATCGTCGAATGAAGATTCCTACGAGCGGGTTTGCAAGCGCGTTTCCGAGAAGGGCTTGAGTGTCTATCCGTTTGAAATTTTTCCCGAGGCCCAAACGATCATCAAGTCCTTGGGCGGCAAGGGGAAGAATATGTATTACATGGGGATGTTGGGCAGTATCTACGGCATGCCCGAGGAACCCATCATCGATGAAATCAAATTGACCTTCGGGGCAAAACTCAAAGAGGAAATCCTTCAGAGAAATATTGATATTTTTCATCACGGTTACCGGCATGCCAAAGAGCAGGTTCATTTTTCTTATGAGATTGCGGCCTTGCCGGCTGCAAGCACTCAGGAAAAGATTCTCATCGACGGCAACTCCGCGCTGGCGTTAGGGATCATCGATGCCGGGATCAAAATGGTGACTGGCTATCCCATCACACCGGCGTCTTCCATTTTGCACACTTTGGCCCAGGTTTTTCCTTCTTACGGAGGCATCGTGCATCAGGCCGAGGATGAAATCGCCGCCATCGGTGCCGCGGTGGGATCCTATTACGGAGGTGTGCCGGCCATCACATGCACGTCCGGTCCGGGTCTTTCCTTGAAGCAGGAATTCATCGGTTATGCCACAGCGGCCGAGATTCCAGCGATCATTATCGACGTGCAGAGGGCGGGCCCTTCCACAGGGATGCCCACCAAGACCGAACAGTCTGATCTTTTGGCGGCCTTGTACGGCAGTCATGGCGACAATGCCAAGGTTGTCTTCGCGGTCTCAGATATTGTCGATTGTTTTTATGCGCCGCAGTTGGCGCGCTATCTGGCGGAGAAACTCCGTCTGCCGGTTTTCATCATGAGCGACTTCCAGACGGCCAACAGTTACAAGGTCATGGACAAGCTCAAGATCAATCAGATGGAGAATAGCGAGGATATCCAGGATTTTGTGCTCAAGCGTTTTGGGATTGAGCGCCTTGCCGGAGATATCGAGATGGTCCGCACCGAGCAGGCCGATCCCGGGACGCCGGAGAGGATGAGGCGGGTCACGGGCTTGAACACCGATGATACCGGCCGGGTGAATTATTTCGCCAAGGCGCATCAGCGTTCCCACGAAATCCGCAATGAGAAAATCCATTGTGTGCGCCGGGCATTGCAAAGGCCCGAGATGTTCGGGGGTCTTGAGGAAGGGGATGTCCTGATTGTCGGTTGGGGGAGCATGCGCGGCTCGGTCGAAGAGGCGGTGCGGTATTGCCGGAAACAGGGGTTGGCTGTCGAAGGGATATGTCTGCGTTTCGTGTATCCTCTGCCTTTGATGTTGAAAGAGATTTTCGCGAGATTCAAAAAAGTGGTGACCGTCGAGTTGGCCTACGGAGACAAGTATAAACCGCCGCCGTTGGCGATGCTTTTGCGTTCAGAAACATTGGTGGATGTCGAGCCTTTGATTGCGAGGGCCACGGGGCGGCCCATCACGCCCAGAACCATTGAAGGCAAGGTGAAGGAGCTTTTGGGTGTTACAGTCGGACGATAAGATACAATCACAGCCGTCTTTGACCATCAAGGATTTGAACACCGAGAATCCGCGATGGTGTGTCGGCTGCGGCGATTTCGGGATCCTCATGGGATTCAAACGTTTCTTGGTTGAGGAACAGCTCTTGCCGCATCAGACGGTGAATATCTCCGGAATCGGGTGTTCCGGCCGTGCCCCGTTTTATGTCAATACTTACGGGATGCATACGATCCATGGCCGGCCGATCACGGTGGCCACGGGCTTGGCTCTCGCCAGACCGGATTTGAATGTCTTTGTCCATTCGGGGGATGGTGACGCGTTGAGTATCGGCGGCAATCATCTGATTCACGGGATCACCAAAAATTTCAATTGCGTTTTTATTATGTATGACAACGAAATTTATGCCCTGACGAAAAACCAGTCGTCTCCGACAACACGAAAGGGGCATCCGACCGCCACCCAGCCGGGAGGGACATTCCTGGATCCCATCGTCCCGATGAGATTCGCGTTGGGATTGGGAGCCTCGTTTGCCGCCAGCACGGCGGATTGGCTTCCGGATCATTTCGTCAGCACGCTCAAAGCGGCTTATGCCCATAAAGGTTTTTCTTTCGTGCATGTTTTTCAGCGATGCCCGCATTTTGACTTGCAAAATTTTGACAGCAAGTCCGCGGCGTGGTTTTCATTTCTCACCCATGACAAAGGGATTCCCGCGGATAAACGCCTCGCCGATAAGGCGCAGGTGGTCGTCCACGACCCGGCCGACAAAGAAACGGCCTTCCGATATGCCGACAGCACGCAGACCTATTTGGGTTTGTTTTATCATGATCCCAATAAGCCGTGTTATGATGAAATCCTCCAGAGAAGAATCCAAGAGACCCGTCAGAACCCCCGCTCGGGGATACTGGACAGTTATAAAATCTAAGAAAACATTATGGAAAACATCGTCATCATCGGTTCCGGGCCCGCGGCCCATACGGCGGCCATTTATACCAGCAGGGCCAAACTGAATCCCCTCATGTATGAGGGGATGATGGCCGGTGGTATCGCGGCCGGCGGACAATTGACAACCACAACGGACGTGGAAAATTATCCCGGTTTTCCAGAAGGCATCTTCGGCTTGGATTTGATGGTCCGTATGCGCGAACAATCCCTCAAATGCGGGGCACGCATCGAGACGAAGACGGTCGATAAGGTCGATTTGTGTACGGGCGGGTCGCGACCCGCCCGTACCGGTCCGTTTAAGGTTTTCGTTGGCGCAAAATCCGTTGAAACAAAATCTCTGATTATCGCAACCGGGGCCACCGCCAAACGTCTGGGGATCCTTGGGGAGGCAAGGTTGTGGCAAAAGGGGATTTCGGCCTGCGCGGTCTGTGACGGGGGACTCCCGATCTTCCGTAATCAGATTTTGGTTGTTATCGGCGGCGGCGATACGGCTTGTGAAGAGGCCCTTTACCTGACCAAATTTGCCGGCAAGGTGATCCTTGTGGTGCGCCGCGACGTTCTCCGTGCCTCGAAGGCCATGCAGGAGAGAGTCTTGAGCGACGCCAAGATTGAAGTCCAATGGAACACGAATGCCCTGGAGGCCCTGGGGGAAAATGCCCTGACGGCCGTCAGAATCAAAAACAACAAAACAAATGAAGAACTCACCATTGAGGCCGTCGGCCTCTTTTACGCCGTCGGCCACCAGCCCAACACCGCTTTTCTCAACGGCCAGCTTGAGCTCGATGATGTTGGTTACATCAAAACAGTTCCCGGGACCACCAAGACCAGCGTCGAGGGGGTCTTTGCCTGCGGCGACGTGCAGGATAAAGTCTACCGCCAGGCCGTCACCGCCGCCGGATCCGGCTGCATGGCCGCCCTGGATGCTGAGCGTTTTCTCTCCGAGCACAAAATATAGTTTTCTCACCGTCTTATCTTGTTTAACAGCAATAAGTTATAGTGTTGATTAGATGGCCTCCTGCCCTTGACAGAGGGGAAAAGTGTGGTATCTTTTACCTTATATTGATTGGGAAAGCGGTTTCTTAATGAGCCCGCCACTTACGGAATGAAATGAACGTAAGTGGCGAGGCGAATTAATCCCGTAACCTGAGCCCGCCCATAGGCAGGCGAAGATTACGGGATGACCAGATTAATTCCTGCGAGGAGAACCCATGATCAGCTATTTTAAGAAGCGACATAATTCGTTACCTTACCGTATCCTTTCCGCCTTTATCGCCTTCACGTTTATCTTTAGCCTTGTTTTACCGCCTGGCTATGCCCAGTTGATTCCGCAGACGCTCTTGAATCTCCCTGCGCCCGGCGCCATGATTACTTTAACTGCCGGCTTTACCCCTGCCATCATCAAAGGCGTTACCATCGACCCTGTCAATCCTTTTGAATTCAATTTTATCATCGGCACCGGTGATGAGCATCTAAAAGGCGAGGAATTCCGCCAGGAATCCAGGAAGATGATCAAATATTTCTTGGCCGCCCTGACTGTCCCCGAAAAAGAGCTCTGGGTCAACCTCTCTCCCTACGAAAAGGACCGCATGATCCCCCAGACCTTCGGCGAGACCGAAATGGGAAAAGACCTTTTGGCGCAGGATTATATCTTGAAGCAGTTGACGGCGTCTTTGATGTACCCCGAAGAGGAATTGGGGAAGAAATTCTGGGACAAGGTGTACCAGCAGGCCAAGGAAAAATACGGCACAACCGAGATCCCGATGAATACCTTCAACAAAGTGTGGATCGTGCCGCAGAAGGCGGTGGTTTATGAGAGCGGAACCACGGCGTTTGTGGTGAAGAGTCATTTGAAGGTGATGTTGGAGAGCGATTATCAGGCAATGAATGTCAATGTAGGGAACGCTCGCGAGCGTTCCCTACCGG
>CAYIQK010000113.1:0-4685 GCA_964365515.1 uncultured Planctomycetales bacterium
TCGAGGACCTCGACCCGGCCGTTATTAAGACCAATGAGGTCATTGTCGACGCACCAGCGGATATGCCCCTGTTCCTCCTTGAAGTATTGGTCAAAAGACGCCTGAAATTTTTCTTGAAAAACGTTTTTATCCACCGCGAGGCGGCACATCAGGGAATTGATCGTCCACCGGCGGATCATGTCATCTTCGCTTAAAACCATCCCGCGCTCAACGGGCAAGTGCCCGTCTTTCAAGGCCTGACAGTAGGCCGGAAGGGCTTTGTGGTTCTGAGTATAAGTATTCTCCAAGAATCCGATCGAGGTCATGCCCAAGCCGATATATTCGTCGGCGGGCTTGACCGTGTAGCCCATAAAATTCCGGTAGAGCGTGCCGGCCGCGAAGGCCTTGGCCAGTTCGTCGCCGGCGAGCGCGAAGTGGTCCATCGCGATCGCTTTGTACCCCGCCTTCACCAGCGCGTCGCGCGCGCGCAGAAAAATATCCAGCTTGGCATCATTGGAAGGCAGGAGCGCGGCGTCGATCTTCTGCTGATGTTTTTTCAGCCACGGCACGTGCGCGAAACTGTACAGGGCGATCCGGTCGGGGCGCAGGGCAATGGTTTTTTCAATAGTGTCCTGAAAGCTCTCCGGCGTCTGGCGGGGAAGCCCGTAGATCAGATCAAAATTGACCGACGTAAATTTCAGTCCACGGCACCAGTCGTTGAATCCCTTGACGATTCTATAGGGCTGGCAGCGGTTCACTTCTTTTTGGACGTCTTCGCTGAAATCCTGGATGCCCATGGAAACGCGGTTAAAGCCGAGCGCGCGCAACTTTTGGACTTTGGACTTGTCGATGGTACGCGGGTCGATCTCGATAGCGATCTCGCCGGCGGGGTCGATGTCAAAATATTTTTGGGTTGCTGTGTAGAGCCGCTCTATCTGGGCTTCGTTTAAAAACGTCGGCGTGCCGCCGCCCCAATGCAGCTGGCGCACCTTCTTGCGCCGGCCAAAATGCTTATAGACCAGCGCCATTTCTTTATCGAGATACTCGATGTACTCATCACCGAAACGTTCGTCCTTTTTGCGGATGACGACGTTGCAACCGCAGTAGGTGCACAGCGACTCACAAAACGGGATATGGATATACAAGGAAAGTGTCTTGTCGCAGACGCCGAATGCGGAAAGGTTCTTGATATAAACCGCTTCATTGACCGCGTCCGACCACACCGGCGCCGTCGGGTAACTGGTATACCGCGGGCCCGGGGTGTCGAACTTCAGGATCGTTTCTTTGTCGATTGTCGTCAGCATAACTGGGCGGTGTTCACGGGAATAGTACAGCGAATAAATTTACTTGCCGGTAGAATAGCAAACGTGAAGAAGGATTGCTCCCTTTACGTCGCGGCCGGCATCAGCTGAACATCACGCTTAAAACCATCAGGATAATCACCAAATAAACAACACCCCGGATGATGGGAGAAACTTTAGGCTGGGTGTCGACGGATTTGCCCGCCTCCAGATCCGAGAGCAGGCTTATCTGCCGGCCGAGGGCGTAAAAAGCGAAGGCGGCCAATAAAAGCATCGAAACTTCGGCGCCCACGGTATGTTTGAGGGCATACCCCATCGCCACCGCCATGAACGTCACCGTGTAAATATACGTGTTGAACTTGATTTTTTTGAGAAAATCCTTAGTCTTTTGTTCCATATTTCCTCCTTCCGCGGACATCATTGCCCGCTTATGTTATGTCCACTATTGTACTAAACCGGGCGCCGGTTTGCATCTATAAAAAATAAAAAACAACCCGCAATTTCGGGTTGCTTTTTATCTAACGCTTTGTTGCCGGCTATGTTATTGAATATTTCTGTCCGTGCTGGTTCCAGTTCCTCCCTCAATCCCTATAAAAGCCGGCAGGTTGTCCACCTGCTCGACCTTGGAGATGACCGGCTCGAAGCCGTAAATGTCGGTGTCCTTGACGGGCACCTTGGCCGTTGGGATGGGGATCCCCTTTCCGTCACGCTTGACCAGCAGTTTCAAAAACGCGGGGTTGATATCGATACCGCCGAGTTCGTCCGCTTTTGTTTCGCGTACCGTATTGCGAGTTGCCAAAGTAATCAACCGCAGCCCCAAAGGACTAGAGGCTGCTATGGCCGCCCCATCGCTGATCCCGATCCTGAGGTCTATCAACCCTCGTCGCATCGTATCACTGGATCTTAATGCGGCGGGAGATGATTTTACCATCTTCACAAGTCCACCCGAAACTTTTTCAGCCTCGTTGCCTATTTCCGGCATCTCACTCAACTTCAATGCGATAGACTTCGTATTCCGCTCAAAATCAATTCCAATTAACGTCGGCAGGACTGCCGTTGGAATCTCCACCCGTCCCGGCATTTCCATGGCCACCAAACCAATATTCCGTTGTGCAGCCAATTCACCCGCAATCTTATCTGGCATACCCTTGGCAACAAAATCTCTTTTAAGGGTCTCCTTTGGAACACTAAGAGATGCGGGAGAATTCGCTCCAACCTCTTGAAAAATCTTCGCCGCCCTGATGACATCCTCCCTTGGGCTGTCGGCGATCCCGGGAATTCTGCGGATTGTGGCCATAATACTTTCTTGACTTTTTTCAGGACCCAGCACATTCATCTTCACCAGCAATGATGCGATTTCTACGTCAACCGGGCTCAGGGCGGCTGTAAGCGCAGTATCAATAACTCCAGGTCTTGTCGCCTCCTCTATCAATTGCGGATCCATCCCCTTGGACTCCATACGTGTACGCACTTCACGAGCTAATGTGCCCATATCCATAGGTGCTGTTTTATCCACGATATCTGTAATGATCGTCGCGATTGTCGAAGACGACTCCTGAATACTCCTGTTAGAGCTTGATTTAAGCGCGGCCGTCATGTTTTCGGAACTCCCCTTAATATTACTCCTGATAGGAACGACTACGGACGCAATGTTCACATCAATGGCTGGCCCGGCGGCAGCCTGCGTAATCTCTCTTTGCGCGATCTCGGCCACTTCCGCCCGGCTCATCGGTCGCACCGCTCCCGCCGCCGCCACCGTCTCCGGCGCTTCATACGCCTCCCGGTTCATGATCAGTTCTCCCGCCGGTGTGATCACCGCCCGGATACCTTGCGGTAACGATGCCACTTCAAAAGATTTTACCTCCCCTTGCGTCTGCTGCGGCAACTGCGCCATCACCTTTTCCACCTGCACCACATCCACCCGCGCCCGGTCCATGCTCACCGTACGCGGCTGATTGTTGACCCGGATCTCAACAGTCTCGATCACAGGACTGCTCGGTTGCGCGATCTCTCTTTGCGCGATCTCGGCCACTTCCGCCCGGCTCATCGGTCGCACCGCTCCCGCCGCCGCCACCGTCTCCGGCGCTTCATACGCCTCCCGGTTCATGATCAGTTCTCCCGCCGGTGTGATCACCGCCCGGATACCTTGCGGTAACGATGCCACTTCAAAAGATTTTACCTCCCCTTGCGTCTGCTGCGGCAACTGCGCCATCACCTTTTCCACCTGCACCACATCCACCCGCGCCCGGTCCATGCTCACCGTACGCGGCTGATTGTTGACCCGGATCTCAACAGTCTCGATCACAGGACTGCTGCTAATCATGGCTTTTGCCAATTTTAGCCCATTATCACCAAGGACACCTACATCAACTGAACTCCATTCTTTATACACCGTTAAATCATGTTCTAACGTGTCCCACGATTCAAAAGATCTTGAAGAGATTCCTATCAGGCTAACAATATCATCGACTCTCTTGACTGTGCCTGGATTACTGCCGAACAACTCCTCCAAAACGCCCGACATTTTTCTTTTCGCTGTTCCTTGATCCCGGGAGAATAGTGCAGGGAACGACGCTAATTCTTGAGAAAACGTAGTTCTTCGAGGGTTGCTACTGGCTTGAGCGACAATGATCTTGTCAGACACGCTTAAATCCACATCAAGATTAAAATTTTTTCCGCCTGTTTCAACAACTCTGCTTTCAAATTTCTCTTGCTGAAGGAGTTTCAGTCCCGAAAACTCTGGGACTCTTTGAAACCCTTCGGTGAATCTATCAGTGATTTCAATAAAATCCATCCCCCCCGAAAAATATTTGCGGGTGATGATCTGCTGAGTGGCGGGGTCGTAGTCTTTTTTGACCAATTCGTACGCGCCCTTTTTAAAGGCGTCCACGTACTGATCGTAGATCTTCAGCTTATCACTTTTGTCCTCGATGTCCACGCCGGAGACCTTGTTTTTATCCACGTAGACCTGCCCCAGGAGACTATCTTTCAAATTCATTTTATACCACGTTGCCAGGATGTCGGCATTGTATATCTGCCGCAAATTGGCAAAATTCTTGCCTTCATTGACTTCCTTTTCGATCTCCGGTAATAAAACCTCACGCACGACATCCGCGGAGACCGCGCTGACCGCCTGCGCCTCGTCCTGGCTGACCGTACCGGAATTACTCACGTCGTTTTTAAGGGCGAAATAATCCTCCTCCAGAAGGACTTTCAGGTGGCTGTCCACGACGTAAGCACTGCCGTTGATCTCGTAGACCTCCGCCTTGTCGGGGACGATCCAGATCTTGTTGAACATGTTGACGGAGATGTCTTCCTCGCCGAATTTCTCTTTGATCTTCTCTTGGATCCGGCTCCAGAACGTGCCGCCAGTCTTTCCTTCCGGGTACATGACAGAGGCGGTGA
>CAYIQK010000114.1:0-4675 GCA_964365515.1 uncultured Planctomycetales bacterium
TTTTTCCCGCGGGCGGTCTTCTTTGGGCCATTGGCAAATGGCCGTCGGGTATTTCTGCTCTTGGTTCATAGTCTTTCCCCTTTCTCTTTGCTGGAAATCGAGGCGATACGGGGGGGGGATCAACCTTAAGTGATTATTTTACAGGACAACAGGAATCCGGGCAAACAATAAGTTATGACGCATTTTCCGTCTAATCAATGTCCGGTTCCTCCACCTTCAGCTGATTGACAATCTTGAGAAGCTTGACAAGATAATCCTCCATGGAGGCGATATTATTCCCCAGGGCATGACGGTTGGGATTTTTGACCGGCGAGGAATGAAATTCCAGAACGACCATCCCATCAATGATCTTCAGAGAAACCGACGGGTAACCGCGGGAATCCACATTTTTGAGCTCCGCAAGAATAGACACAATCTTTTCGTTCCCAAGAAATCGATTCGCTTCTTTGGGGTTGTTGGTATGAACATTCATATCTTTCAATCTTGCCGGTACGGACACCTTGACCTCTGACGGCAAAGGTTCATCAGGGATATTGGAAACGATGAGAACCTCGGACTTGATGGTCGTGGAGCGGAGTTTTTCGCTGAATTGAAGCGTCAAATCACTGTCTGTTTTGACTTTCAGATAAGCCTTATAATGCTCCTGCTTAAACCCAATCTCGGGGATGTCCTCATAAACAAAATTCCGTCCCTCAAAGACGAAACGGATGCAGAAGGCGCGCGGTGAATCTTTGATCGACTCCAGATGCCCATCCACAAATTTCCCCAGCGATTGGAGAAATTGTTCCCTGGTCTGTTTGTGAATGGAGATGTTGGCGCTCAGGAGAATGATACCTGCCGTCAGAAAAAGGATAACGATGACAATCCAGAACATCTTATTCTCTGCGATGAATATCGAATTGATAAAATTTTCCGGCTATTTGCGCGGGGACAACGGCCCGGATATTGACGGTCTTTTCGTAATACTTAACCGAATGGACCTCACCTTGCTCATGGGCTAAATTCACCAGATCCATGCGGTTGATCGGCACCTCCACGTCGATCTCTGTCATCAAAGGCGACAGCACGCCGCAAATTTTCTCCAGCAGGATCGGGATATTTTCGCCTGTCTTCGCCGAAACACAGACCACATGATCCTGATTGTCCGTGAACTGCCCCAACCAATGTCTGTCGAGAAGACAGTCGATCTTGTTATAAACAAGGATGGTCGGTTTATCAAAGGCCTCCAGTTCCCTCAAGACAGTCTCCACCGATTCC
Organism: uncultured Planctomycetales bacterium; assembly: GCA_964365515.1. Lineage (GTDB taxonomy): Bacteria > Omnitrophota > Gorgyraeia > Zapsychrales > Zapsychraceae > CAYIQK01. Next base: position 1,258 of record CAYIQK010000114.1, read on the forward strand.
TGCAGATGACGGAAATGAGGATGACTGACATCGATGACATGCAGTAACAAATCCGCCTCTTTCACTTCTTCCAGCGTGGCTTTGAAGGCCTCGATGAGACGATGCGGCAACTCGTGCATGAACCCAACGGTATCGGACAAAATCACCTGCTGACGATTGGGAAGGATCAGCTGGCGCGAGAGAGAATCCAGCGTCGTGAACAAACCGTCATGAGTGACCTGATGGGCATCGGTCAGGGCATTCAACAAAGTCGATTTTCCAACGTTGGTGTATCCCACAAGCGATATGGCGGGGACGCCCTTGTCTCTGCGCTGTTTACGCTTGAGGGCCCGCGTGGCGGAGACCTCTTTCAATTCCTTCCTCAATCTGGTGATCCTCTCAGAAATCCTCCGGCGGTCCACCTCCAGCTTGGTTTCCCCGGGTCCCAATGTCCCGATGCCGCCGCCCAGGCGCGAAAGTTCGATGCCATGGCCGACTAATCTCGGCAAAAGATAATCCAACTGCGCCAACTCCACCTGCATCTTACCCTCTTTGCTGGCGGCGTGTTTGGCGAAGATATCCAAAATGAGCTGGGTGCGGTCAATGGTCTTGGCCTTGATGACCTCTTCAAGATTCCTCTGCTGGCTTCCCTTCAGATCAAGGCTAAAAACAACTGTATCAATGGAATTGGCGGCCACAAGCTCCGCGATCTCTTTCATCCGCCCCTCACCGATCAGATACCCCGCGTTGGCCCTGTCGAGATGGCAGACGACACTGTCAGCCACTTCCCCGCCGCAAGTGACGATCAACTCCTTCATCTCATTGACGGTCTCAGGAACACTGCGGGAGCTTTTTTGCCCCTTGAAGTCGACAACCACGACGAGGACCTTTTCCTTATTTCCCCTGTTTTCCAGAGTCTTAGTTTTCATCAATCCCTCAAATCTGCGCCATCACATTCACGACGATACCCTCGATGGTATCATCCTTGTTTACCTCAATCCATCGCAATCGTTTTTCTTTTCTAAACCACGTCAACTGGCGTTTGGCCAGCTGACGCGTATTGAGTTTCATCAGATCTTTGGCTTTTTCCTGATCGTATTCTCCCTTCAAATAACCGCGGATCTCCCCGACACCGATAATGCTCTGCGCCGTCAGACTCAAAGGAATACCATCGAGTTTCCTCATCTCCTCAACAATCCCCCGCTCAAACATTACTTCCACTCGCCCATTGATCCGGTCACAAAGCTCTCTGCGCTCCATGGTCAGGGCCACGGCCATGATATCGAATTTTCCCCACAGCCCCTGACGCTCTTTCTGCAATTGGGAAATGGGCCGCTGACGGGTCATGCACACCTCCAGCGCCCGGACCATCCGCCTGAGATCATTGGGATGGATTCTGGCGGCGGCCTGGGGATCATTGGCTTTCAATTGATCATAAAGGAACTGATTGCCGCGGGTCTTGGCCTGAAACGCGAGTGCCTTACGCAGATCTTTGTTTTGGGGACTATTTTCGAAAATGCCATCCAAGAGGATCTGCATGTACAGACCGCTGCCTCCGACGACAATGGGGAGACGCCCGCGGGCATGAATTTCCCGGATGGCCTCACAGGCCAGGAGGTTGAATCGCATCACGTCAAATTCCTCCCGCACAGAGACCACGTCTATCAGATGATGGGGAATGCTGTCAAGGATCTCACGGGATGGTTTATTGGTTGCGATAGTGATCTCTTGATAGACCTGCATGGAATCACAGGAGATGATCTCGCCATTGACACGCTGTGCCAAGGAATACGCGATTTCGGATTTGCCAACAGCGGTGGGACCGACGATGAAGATGATTTTCTGAAAATTCATGATAAATGATAAAGAAGCAAGAAGCAGAGAAATAAGAAGCAAACATGATCACGGATAGATCTTGGCGGGATAACCGAGCTTATCTAATCTGTTTTTGACCTTCTGGGCCTCCTTGAGCATCGCCAATTGGCCGATCCGGACCCGGTAAAACTTCCTGTTTTGCGCGTCGGTGGTCTCCAGAATATAAGAATATTCCTCTTTCTGTTTCAGTTCCATCACCAACTGTTCCGCCCGATCCCTTTCCACAAAAGCCCCCACCTGCACCGTGAAATATTGTTTCTCTTCAAGCAGCTGTTTCGCCGCCGGGGCCTCCAGACTGTTGGGGAAAGACTGAACGATCTTGGTCAGATAATCCTGCGCCTGCGTCCACTGGCCGAGCTTGAGATTGACCTTGGCCAATTTCAAATAGACCAGGCTCAATCCCTCCGGTTTGGGATTCTGCCCAACAAGCTCGTCAAGGACATCCTGGGCATGCTTGTAATCTTCCTCCAGGTAGGCGGCATCCGAGATCCCCAGATAAACCTTATCGCGCAACTGGGGATCCATATTGTTTTTTTTGATTTTCAGAAAGGCAGAACGGGCCTCTTTGTATCGGCCCTGCCGCAGTTGACTCAATCCCAAATAGTACTGTCCCTGCTGGGCGATGTTTTTTTGCGGGTCGCGCGAGAGCAATCCCTTGGCCGATTTTTCCGCCTGGGCATAGTCGCCTTTGAGGATTGCCGTTTCGATATCCGTCAATCCGGCTTGGGCCGCAGTCCCCAGGCACAAAAAAATAACCACCGAAGTGATGACTGATAACCGCCAAAAAGCTGAAACATGCATAGCAGTTATATTAACAGAAATCAAAGAATTTTCTACTAATACCTCATCACTTAAAACACAAGCGCACAAGAACATGCGTGTCATGTGTCTTGTGCGCTTGCGATCCAAAATGCCGGTCTTTGAAACCCTATTTTCTCCGACGCTGTCCTGCCGCGGCCCTGGCTTTGCCGGGATGCTTTACCGCCGCTTTCACGGCCCCGGGATGCTGCTTCGCGGCATGATAAGCTTTTTTAGCCGCGGCGGGATGATTGTCAGCCGCCCGGTAAACCTTTTTTGTCGCCTCGGGGTGATCCTTAGCGGCCCGGTAAACTTTCTTCGCCGCGTCCGGATGTCTCTGGGCATCCTTATAAAGTTGTTTTGTGGCGGCAGGATGTTTCTCAGCCGCGCGGTAAACCTTTCTGGCGGCATCAGGATGTTGTACAGCATCCTTATACAATTGTTTGCCAGCACCAGGATGTTCCTGATAAGCCTTCTTTACGTCCTGAGGGGATAATCTCTCAGCGGGAGGCAATGCCCCACGATCCCTTCTGTCCTCTCTGCGATCACGAACATCCTCCCGCCGGTCAATGACATCTTCCTTGCGGTCACGGACATCCTCTCTATGATCGCGGATATCTTCCCGGTGGTCCCGCACATCTTCAAGACGATCCTTAAAATGAGGCCCCGCCCCCGGCCCGCCGACAGGCCCCGGAGGATTAACGCCGGGATGCTCCTCTAAAAACTTGCGATGTTTGTACGCCTCTTCGGCCACCTCGGGATGCTG
>CAYIQK010000115.1:0-4646 GCA_964365515.1 uncultured Planctomycetales bacterium
TACAGCGCATTGTTTATCCCTCCGTTCTGTATAACACGGCAGTTACTCAAAAGTTTCGGCAGGCGTTAATTTATTTTTAAGGTTCTCTTTGGCCCGGCTCAGAAGCGATTTGACGGCCTTGACCGATACGCGCATGGTCTGAGAGATCTCTTCATAAGAGAATTGTTCGTACCGGCGCAAAATGACCGCCATACGCTGATTCTCCGGCAAGGCATGAATCGCCTGACGCACGGCCCTCATCGTCTCCTGCCGAAGGATCTCTTCATCCGGCCTTGCGCCGGAAGGATCTTCCACATCCCGATTGAGTTCTCCCTCCTCTGATAAAAATGGTTCGTCCAATGAAACAACTGATCCGCGATTCCGTCTCAATTCATTGAGACTGATATTTTTGGCGATGGTATAAATCCACGTCTGAAATTTGGATTCAGGACGGTAGGCAGAGGCGGCTTGATAAACTTTCATGAAGACCTCTTGGGTCAGGTCTTCGGCAATTTCTCTTCGACCGACAAAGCGGTGAATGAAATTGAGAAGGCGGGGATAATACTTGCGCATGAGGGTTTCAAAGGAGGCCTTGCCGCCTCCCTGGAACTCAAGCATCAAATGAACGTCGGGGTCGGAAAGATACGGGTTGGGATTATCCTGAAAGAGCATTGTCCAGATCGTCGATCAAGTCCTGAACCCCCTCAATGCCGGCCGAGATGCGGATCGTCCCGGGCGTGATCCCTGAGGCCTTCAAGGCCTTCTCGCCCATGGAGGCATGGCTCATCGACCAAGGGTGTTCAACGAGCGATTCCACACCGCCCAATGATTCAGCCAAACAGAAATATTTCAACCGGCTAAAAAACCGTTCCAAAGGAATTTTCGCCGTGTCCAATTCGAAAGCCAGCATCCCGCCGAATCCCTTCATTTGTTTTTTGATCAGTCCATATTGCGGATGACTCTGGAGTCCTGGATAATAGACTTTTTTAACGTGCTTATGTCTTTCCAGATGCCGGGCAATGGCCAGGGCGTTCGCCTGATGGGCCTCCATGCGCTGGGCCAGGGTTTTGATCCCCCTCAAAACCAACCAGGCATCAAAAGGGGACTCGGAAATCCCCATGGCATTGATCAAAAAACGTCCGCGCTCTTCCAATTCCTTGCGTCCATAGATGACAGCGCCTCCAACCACATCGCTATGGCCATTGAGATATTTCGTCGTCGAATGCACAACGATATCCGCGCCGAATTCAAACGGCCTCTGAAAATACGGAGAAAGGAATGTGTTGTCCACCGCTGTCAGGATATTCTTTTTCCTGGCCAGGCCGATCACCGCCTCCAAGTTCACAATATTCAACAGAGGATTCGACGGCGTCTCAACCCAAATCATTTGGGTCCGCGGCTTGATGGCCGCCTGAACCGCCTTCAAATCCTTCATATCGACAAAATCAAACACAATTCCCCAAGCGCCAAGCACCTGGTCGAAAAGGCGGTACGTCCCGCCGTAGATATCAGAACCGGTCACCACACGGTCTCCCGGTTTCAAGAGAAACAAGACGGCTGTGATCGCCGCCATGCCGGTCGCCGTGACCGAACAGCCCGCTCCCCCTTCCAACGAGGCGATATTTTCCTCCAAGGCGGTCCGGGTCGGATTACCGCTTCGGGTATAATCATAACCCTTGTTCTTGCCCAACGCGTCGAAATAAAACGTCGAGGTGGGATAAATGGGGGTCGTCACCGAATTGTAACTTTTGTCTTTATAAACGCCTGTGTGAACCGATCTGGTGCGGATGTCTGCTTCCCTTTTTTTCCCATTAGGCATAAGCCTTTTCCCCTTCGGTTCAATTGAGGATTGAAATCGGTGTTATTATAACCTGAAGGCCCTGTTACCCAATAGGTAACAGGGCCTTCAGTGACTATCATACCGTAAAAATACTTAAGTCTGGGTCTGTTGCTCCTGCTCTTTGGAAACGGAAACGGCAATCCTCTTGTCTCCTTCAAGACGGTATTCGATATCCACTTCATCCGCTTCTTTCAATTCGGCAATAGAACTGAAATTGACGAATTTTGTTTCCGCGTTGACGGCATAAACAACCTCCACATCTTCTTCTTTGTCGAAATCGTACTCGGTGACCGTGATCTGGTCGACGGCCGCAATTTTTACAACGCCGTAGCTGAAACTCGTCTCCACGGTCACTGCGAGGACGGGGGCTGATTCCTGCGCCGGTTCCGCAACAGGTTCCGCAACAGGTTCAGCAACAGGTTCCGCGGCCTGCTCCTGTACAACGGCTTCGACAACAGGATCCACGGTAGCATTTACGGGAACCGTCTCCTGGGCAAAGGATACACCTTCAAGGCAAAAGATTGCCACAATTGCCGCAAAAAGTTTGATCGATTTGTTCATCTGTTCCTCCTTCTTATTTTGTTAAAAAAATTAACGCCAGTCTGCGCATGGGATTGAATTATAACAAAAATGACATCAACAGGAAACCAAAATCACATAAAAATCCTCTGTTCTAACGACATCCCGGGGATCCCAAAAATGTCTCTGCCTTTTCCCCGTCATGTTTGGCATAAAGGACATCCATGTTTCTCGTGCCACCGACGATCATGTTTCCCAATTGATCCAGAGAGATAATCCCAAAACGATAATCATAACCGTTGGCTTCTTCCATCAACTTATCGACCGCCTCTTGCAGAGGCATACCGTCTTCCACGCGGGTCACAATCCTGGAGGCAGCGGCCTGGTTGATGATGTGTTCTCCTCGTCCCGTGCAAGAGACACCCGCATACTTCGAGGCGTAGGTGCCGGCAACGGTCGCGCTGTCGCTGATCCGGCCCGGCAACTCGTAACCGATGCCTCCTGTGGAGGTCGCCGCGCAGACGGTCCCTTCCGCGTCCAAGGCCACCGCCCCCACGGTTCCGGATTCTCCCAATAACGCCTCCTTATATTCCTTAAGCCGGGGCTCCGTCATGGGGTTATAAAAACCGAAATTGTGCAGCCGGGCGTATTCGGTGGCTTCGTTCCCGCCCAGCACCGTGTACTTTTCCTTCGACAACAGATTGGCGACCTCAATGGGATGTTCGACGTTTCTGATATTGATCACGCCCGAAAACTTGTTGTCCTTCGAACTCATGATCGCCGCGGACATACGGATCTGACCGTCTTTCTGCAGGCGGGATCCTGTGCCGGCGTTAAAAATCGGATTGGACTCCAGCAACTTGATCCCATGGATCACAGCCCGGCGGGCATCGGTCCTTTCCAAAACCTCGTAGGTCTGCCGAATGGTCTCCTGCAAAGCGTTGTGGTAATCTTCCCTTGAAAACGCGTGGCCCTCCAACAACCCCGATCCTCCGTGGATGATAACCCTTGGCCTCATGACCCATCCCCTTTCCCAGATATCAACATTTTTTTCAACCCCGTCAAATCCGCCACCACGCTGTTGAAGACGGGAATGTCGGTGAATTCAGCAAGTTCACGGATATGCAGAGGCGAGCTGGAACAAATACCGGAGATCGCGTGAGGCTTCAAACCGAAGCGTTCCTTCAAAATCCTCAAGCCCCCGATGACCCCAAAAGGATCATTGGCGCAAAAGATGAGCCGATGGATTCTCGACTTCACCTCTTCGCAGGCCAATAACATCGCCGTCTCCCTCTGGATGATGCCGTCGGCCAATTCCACCACCCAATAATTCTCCGGATTATTGGCGTACTTCAAATCCAGCCGGTTGAAAATGTCCAGCAATTTGTCTTTTTCGAGTTTATAGGTGGAGGGGTGTCCGATGTAGGTAAAATCAGCGTAGTGTTGGGCCCCGGCATCATTCATCATCAGGATGTCTTTGAGACTCGCCGTGCCGGTGACCTTGGAGGCACGGACGGTATACCCCAGCGTTGATAAGGCCCAGCAGCACGCGACAGCCGCCATGCTTTTTCCGGAATTCATGGAGCTCCCGCAGACTAAAATCATCTTGGCGCGCGGCTGCCTCTTCGCGGAGTTCTTCGGACGAATCAGACAATAGTCCTGCGTGTTGATGATCTCCCCAGTTTCCGTACAGACATAACCGAGGACCCTGATTTTGGTCGGATCTTTGCGCAGAGAATTCTTCGTCTTGACCACCCCCACCAAGCCCGAACGGGCCAAAAGATCAACCTCCGGCATGAACTGATCCGGAATCAACCCCTCGAAATAATCAGGGGCATAACGATTGCCGAAGACAAAAATCCCCAAGGAGCCGTTGTGAATCATGTGGATGCGCCCGGATTTATTCTCCAAAGAGGAATGTTCGCCGATCCGTTCCACGATCCCGTAAACCACGTCCCCGTGTTCCGGTTTCTTTCTCAATGTCCGGTAATAACGCAGGTGTTTGGGCCCGATGGCGTATGCGGCGCTGGGAACGGCCACGCCTATTTTGACATCTTTCATATTTTACTGCCGTGCGGACAATTCTTTAGACACGATCTTCTCAGCCGCGAACCAATCATTCCAGTCGCCGCCATGAGTGTAGCCCCGGCGCTGAAAAAGATCATAAGCCCTTTGCCGAACCTTCTCTTCCACCTGCTCCCTCGTCAACGAGCAAGAACACTCGTCTTTCTGATTGATTCTGGCTAACGTCTTGTTTTTCGGTTTTTCCACGATTTTTCTGATTTGCATGGCCTGTCCTTTCATGATT
>CAYIQK010000116.1:0-4612 GCA_964365515.1 uncultured Planctomycetales bacterium
GAGTTCATCCCGCAGAGGGCTGGAGGCGAACGGCGAAGAGTCGGGGTTATTTCTCTCACGGTAATACTCGATATAAAACAGCGGCCCCGGGCAAACAGAGGTAAAGATATCCAAACGGTCATCAACCTTTGTTTCGACAAGCTCCAGCCCTAAGTCTTCTGACCCGGGATGTAAATTCTCGATCACCAGAAGACCTGCGTCCTCATGCATGGAGTGATATCGGTACTCCGGCCCCTTGGATTTAAAGAACCGCGCATTATCAATGATTTCTTCCGTGCCATCTTCAGAAGGATAAAGAACCGCAAAAACGACCAGATGCACATAAGCAATGCCGCCGGCCTTAAGGACCCGCTTGACTTCGGAAAGGACGAAGGCCTTATTTTCAAGATATTCCGTCACCCCCAAGCCTAAAAAAACGATATCAAAAGATCGGTCCGCGTAAGGCAATCCTTGCGTAATATCATAAACACGATGCCCATTACGGATCATTTCAACATAGCGACTCGCATCAAGAGCGCTTAACCCCCGTACATCTTCCCTTAAACCTTCCGCGGTATAAATCGAATCCTCCTTAGAAACTGAAGCGACACGAACATGAGGATATTGCCTAAGAATATCCAAGACGATCCGTCCGCGTCCTACGCCGATGGCCAAAACATCTTGAGCTTTTTCCAGATTTCGGTTGATGTTGACATCGTCCATACGGCTAAAGAACCAGATAAAATCATCCAGGCCTCCTGAAACACCGTCCTTGCCGTAGATGGATGCGGCATCCACCGGCGAGGAGGCGGGAGGTTCAGATTTATCGGAGCCCGAAATTCCTGTCCGCTTTTCCGAACTAACTTGAGTCAAATTGTTTGAACTTTCTTGAAGACTATCCTGTCCGTTCTTGCCCATTCCAAGAGTATAGTAATTCACTATTACAGACCCAATTACTAGGCCCAAATCAGCCAAATTAAACTCCGGGCCGGAATGACCAATAGCGATATAATTTAGTGCATTAAACTGAAAGATTAAGTTGAACAAGTTTGAGATAGCTCCGCCCGCGAGTAATCCCAGGCCTGTCCTGGCTTTACGATTGGAAGTTCCTCCTAGCATAAATAATTTTAATCCTGTTCGAATATGAATAAGTTTCCATTGAGCAAGGTTTTCTTCCAGCATTTTAGAACCAAATATTTTTTTAAGCAGATATGCGCCCAACAAGAAAGTTGTTAAAAAAACAAGCGCGCTCGCCCACCTGATTATCAGATCGGAAAATGGATGCGGCGCATGGCCTAAAAAGAACGGCCCAATAATATGTGCAAAAACTACTTGCAGATCCGGGTAGATCAATCGCGAACATAACAGTCTGCTTATGTTGTCAATAAATATTAAACCCAAGGCGGTAAAGAATACCAACTTGTACTTTGGGGCGAACCTTGGTCGTGAGACAGGACTGCCAGAACGACCTGTTTGTTTTACCGGCGAGGAGGCGCTTCCGCTTATAAAATTAAAGGCCGCTGCGAAACGACTATCTAAAATAGTCACCCCCAACCAGCCACGGTTAATCGGGTTATTCGCAACGGCCTTAGCCATCATTAGTATATTTTGTGTTGTCCCTGGTGCCGCCCGCCTTGTGGCCAACCAATCCAAAATAGCTTTAATCCTCAAAATACCCACAGCACTTCCACTTTCTTCTATCCGGGTCTCGTCCCCTGTACCCCACGACCGAAGGCCGACAGGGAAGACCCTGAACCCTGAATGCGCCGGCGAGGAGGCGGGATTCCATAAATCCATAACTTTTTGACGATCGGATAGATAATTATTCTTAAAAACTTCTACGGTTGGATAGATGTCTAAAATAACCCTGTTTTCCAGACCCGGGCGGAGGTTGTCCTGAAGATACTTCTTAAATCCGTCACTGCCGTTCTTGCCATGGAGCGTTTCTTCGACGAGCACAACATGAATATTTTTCTCATGAAGCAAGACAAAATCAACGGCAAGAAGGAACAGGCTGTAAATACAGTTATCGTATAAGCCGCCGGCCAGGAAAAACGTCATGCCTTTCTCGGAAGGAGAAATGTATTGAAGATACGTGGCAAACCTAAAAGCGTACAAATCCCGGCGCATCATGACCGGTTCCTGGGCCTGGTCCTCCTGGTAAAATACCGAAAGCCCCCAGTCAGCGCGCAATATGTTCAGAACATCCTGACCGGCATTGTACTCATCACCGGTAACCTGATAATCCTTCACCTCAAAGAGGGACACGTTATACGGTGCCGTCTGCGTCCTGCTCCGCGACAGTAAATCCAGAAGCCAACGTACAACGCGCTCAAACGTGTAGTCCTCCGGAAGAACACCCCCACGGTCTCCCGCCCGTGTCATCACCGCGGCGAAGAAATCTCTCATTTCCCGGGGCATAATTTCAAAAGATGCGGGGTGAGTGATCATTTGTGTTCCATGCTTCCATTCAAGATTACGGATCATTTCGAAGTAACGTGCGGTCTCTTCAACAAACACAACCGATCCCTCGGGGCCGATACCCGCCTCTGCCAGCATACGGATGACCCCCGCGTGATCTTTATGTTCGCCGTTACCTGCAAATATCTCCCGCAATCTTTGGGCGATATTATCGGACACTTCCTTCGCTATCCCGCCGGAAGACGCGGCATCCTCCAGCGGCGAGCTGACTTTCTTAGATGAAGAATCAAACAAGCGCCGCGCCTCCTCGCCCATTTCATTGGACAACCACGATATCCGGCGCAGATACAACCTGGCTTGATCGCTCTCGCGGCTTAACTCCGCCAGATCTTGCAAATAACTTTTTCTCTCATTCACCTTGCGCGTGTCCGCCGGATCACCGATTTTTCTAATCAGTTTCCCCAGTTGCTGTCCTTCTGCTTCTGTCTCAGAAAACGAAGGCCGTGGCCGGGGTTCCGGCTGCTTCTCCTTAACCACAACATTTTTTCCCTCTTTGTTTTCCGACTCCTGCCGTTTATGCCTGGCCTTGTAATAGAGGGCTGACCCGCCGGCGCTATTGATAAACTCCATCGTTTCCTTCACGAAGTTTCCATCCTCTAACGCGGGCTTTAACCAGTGTTCAATCTGGTCCGCGAAAACCTCCGGATACGTCCCGGCAAATTTCTCAAGCCGCTCGAAGGCCAGGGCGTCTTTGAGAGAAAGTTTTATATCCTGCCGCCATGCTTCGGGCTGATCCTTCATGGCCTCCATGGCCCTTGCGATGAGATCACCAAGGCCCTGGTCGTCTTTAATTTCATCCAGCATCTTGCCTGTAATAAACTGTATCGCCCATAAAGTATGCCGCGGATTTTCTTCCACAAGGCTGAAATAAAACTCCAACTCCCGTGCAGTCGGGTTCCTGTTCTGCAAACCATTCTCGTCGGAAGATTTATCGCCCTTTTTGACCGGCGAGGAGGCGTCTTTCTTGGTTCCCGCAAGATAAGGATGAGGGAATCCCAGGACTCCCCAGGAAGCCTTTTCTTCAATATCCTTTTCCCAATATTTATTCTTGCCAAATGGCGTGCGGCGGAATTCTTCCTCCATCTCATCGTTAAAATCCCGCGCTTTATCGTCATAGTCTTCCACCAGCCATGGCGGCAGAAACTTCTTGTTTGAATAAAGGGTAATTTTGCCGGCGGCCGTCAGCTCAGGCGATTCAGGATAAAAGTCCTGGATATTCGTATAATCAAAAACCACGATATTCCCCTCAAGAGTGCGGCCGTAGTTGTGCAGCGCTATATCCAGATCAAAAACACCCCTGCGCCATATCCTTTTGTGAAGCGTAAAATACTCATCCAGGACATTGTTCCCCTCTTCCCTGGGAATCCGGTACAAGAGCCCTCCTTCTCTATGCTCGATATCGCCTAAAACCTCGACGAATTCCTGGACCAAACGGTTGTGATAGATAAGTGTCCTGGCGCCATAGCCGGCGAGACGATGCCGCGCCAGGTCAAGGGTATATACCTGATCTTTTATGTCGCGGCCTTCTTTAAGGGTCTTCTCGACGACCGCCGTCCCTTCCACCAAATGGACCTTATCGAAAGTCCTCCCGGCCCCGCTTAAAAATATCCTCTTTTTCCCCTTAAGGGCATATTTGATATAGTGATTCTGCCAGACCGTCTCTTTGAATATCTGCAAATATTTGCCCGTTTCCCCCTTGATATGCCGACCGCTCTGATTGATCATGTCCAGGACTTTTTCCCTGGTTAAAATAGGCGAGGAGGAAGCCGCTTTAATCTTTTCAACAGCCCATCGGGCGCGGCGGACCACCCTCGCATCCTCCCCTGATGCCGCCGCCAGCCGCTCCAAGACCGCCAACGCCGCCGGATGGGCCAGATTCCCCAGCGACCAGGCCGCCATGTCCCGGACAACCGCATCGCGGTCACTGGCCAAAGCCGCGAGCGCCTCGGCCACCTCTTTCCTGTCTTCTTCCTCAACGGCAATCTGCCCCAGATTAAAGGCGGCTTCCGCCCGGCGGAAGAAATCATCGCTTTTTAACTCCGCGAGGAGCTGACGCGCTCTCGGATCCAGGGACGATGAGGAATCTTTCGTCGTCCGTCGTCCTCCGAAGGAGGAGTCGTTCGTCGCTCGTTTCACAGACGGCGAAGAACCA
>CAYIQK010000117.1:0-4558 GCA_964365515.1 uncultured Planctomycetales bacterium
GAGCGCAGGACTGAAAATCCTGGCGTCCCCAGTTCAATTCTGGGCCTCGGCACCATTTTTTGATATTCTCAAGCGGCAGGGTGCCTTGGTACTTTTTTCTAATTTTTGTGCTGTCCCCTCGTCTCTGGGGAAAATGAGGGGAACTCGGGATGGCGCTTGAGCTTTTTCCGGAGTGGATTTAACGGAATGCTTGCGCTGGCGCAGCTTCCTGATGCCCCCCGACGTCACGTTGGGGTCGGTCGGGACTATCAAATTTTGACAAGTTTTAAGTTGATTGTGCTGGTCCTGCTTCGCTCCAAAATTTTCTCTAAATCTACATTGAGGAAAATTTTGCTGGCGTAGCTCAGTTGGTAGAGCAGCGCATTCGTAATGCGCGGGTCGGGGGTTCGATTCCTCTCGCCAGCTTGATTCGCCTGCGCAGAAAAATCAATCTTGAGACTTTCTGCGAATCAACCCCCTGCGTTTTGATTCACGAAGTCCCTGGAAATCGTGGAACGATTTTTAGGGACGAAGTGAATCAGCAGGGGGTAACTAATCACGCCGGGCATCCTCTTGTGACCCTCAAACTCTTCCAAACCGCGCGTCAGTCCTTCCGGGAAACCTTCACAAGCTCCCGGGGTCTGGTTCTGGCCATTCTCCTTTTGGGGACCATCGCCCACGTTTGGATTCTGAACGGTTCCTTCAAGACGATGGACGATGAAATGTCCATCGTCAACAACCCTGACATCAAAAGCTTTGCTTTCCTGGGGAAAATTTTCACAAGTTGTTTTTTCGGCGCGGATACCTACTACCGGCCCCTGGTGCATTTGAGCTACATGCTGGAATACCGCTTCGCCGGGCTGAATCCTCTTTTTTATCATCTCACCAATCTGATCATTCATCTGGGAAACTCGGTTGTGCTTTTTTTTATTTTCCTCGGTATCTTCAAAAAAAGAGTGATGAGCTTTTGCGCGGCGGCTTTGTTCGCCGTCCATCCCATTCATTGGGAGGCCGTCTCCAACGTCGCCGGACGGTCAATCCTTTTGTGCGCTTTCGGGTATTTTCTTGCGTTGTTTTTTTACATCAAGCCGGCGGCAGACAAGAAAACCGAACTTCTCAATCGCGGGTGCTCGCTTCTGGCGTTTGCCCTGTCTTTGTTGAGCAAAGAAGCGGCGGCGACGTTTTTGTTTAGTCTTTTGAGCTTTGAGCTTCTGATCCTCAAAAGGCCCGGGCGAAAGGCACCTCGTCAGAGTTCGGCGAAGTCGACGACCTGGCCGGCCGCCTTAGGCCGGTTGGCGCCTTATTTCGTCTTGACGCTGGGTTACATGGCCCTGCGCCGCGCGCTGGGAATCACCAACATCGCCTTCTGGCCGTCGGTCTCCAATTTGGTGCTGGGGGCCGCGACTTTTTTGAGGGCCTCCCTGACCCATTTGAGGCTGTTCATTTTTCCGGTTGACCTTCACTTTGACCGGGCGGTTCCGTATTTTGTCACACCGGAGGATCCGATTTTTCTGGCGACGATCGTTACCGCGGCGATCCTCGTCTGGGGCCTGTGGAAATACCGCGCCCGGTTGAGCCGCAAGGTTCGATTTTTCATGGCCTGGTTCGGGATCACGCTTCTTCCGGTTGCGCAATTTTTCCCTCTGCCGGCCCACTTCGGTTACGCGGCGGCGGCCGAACACTTTCTTTACATCCCATCCGCCGGGATGACGGCCTTGATGGTCTTGGCCGGCGATTACGTTTTCCGTCGGGGAAGAAGGCTTAAGATGATCTCCCGAGGGACCATCCGTTTGACGTGCGCCGGTTTTTTTGTTTATCTGATCTTGATCACCGCGGCTCAGAATCTGTATTCGTCTCAGGAAGCGGCGATGCTTGAAAGGTCTCTGTCCTACAATCCTCACAACACCCGGGTGCGTGTCTCCTACGCGCTGGCCTTGGCGAAACAAGGCCGGTTCAAGGAGGCGGAACAAGGGTTCCGGCAGGTTCTCGCGGCCGAACCGTGGGACTCGCGCGCGCGCATCGGGCTTGGCAAGAGCTTGTGCGATCAAGGAAGGTGTCTCGAGGCCATTGAGGAGTACGAAAAGATCTCCGACGCCGGCAATCTGAAGGATCTCTTAAGGGAGAATTTGAAGGACACTTACCCCATCGTGATCAGACAATATCTCGCGCGTCTTTCCCAAGATCCCAATAACGGGCGTCTGCATTACAGTCTGGGGGTCATGTACGCGAAGACGAACAATCCCGGGGAGGCCGTCCGCCATTATCAAAAAGCGGTTGACTTGGATCCCAAGGATCGTTATGCTTTGTTCAATCTCGCCTGCGGCCTGCACGAGGCCGGAGAGTTGTCCAAGGCCGGGGTTTATTTCAAACGGCTGATTGCGCTCAGCGCTTCAGGGGATGAATTCGCTGAGTACGCCCGGCGGCATCTGGCAGAAATTCGCGCGGACAAGAGGCGGGGAAGGGTGCCATGATTAAACTTCTGACACGCCTAGAAAACCGGAACTTCCAGCGGCTTTGGTGGGGCCAGCTCATTTCCCAATTCGGTGACCGGATCCACCAGATGGCGTTGGTGGCCTTGGTCGCCGAACGCGCGCACGGGTCCACCCTCATGCTGGCCAAATTGATGGCCTGCACCATCATCCCTGTGTTTTTCATCCAGCCCATTGCCGGAGTTTTGGTCGACCGCTGGGACCGGCGCATGACGCTTTTGATCTGCGACATCGCCCGCGGTATTTTAGTCCTGCTGATTCCCCTGGTTTTTATTTTTTGGAAGACCCTCGTCCCCATTTACATCCTTGTCTTTCTGGTGTTTTGTTTCAGCCGTTTCTATCAGCCGGCCAAGATGTCGATCATCCCAGATCTGGTTCCCAAAGACTATCTGCTGACGGCCAATTCGCTGGTCTCAACGACGGGGATGATCGCCTTTATCCTGGGATGCGCCTTAGGGGGAATCCTGGTGGATCGTTATGGCGCCCGGGTCGGGTTTATGGTTGACGCGGCCACGTTTTTCATCTCGGGGGCTTTTGTTTTCTCGATCGACATCTCCCGAAGATTTAAGGTCAGCCGGGAACTCCTTTGGAAGGCCGGCCGGGAAATCGTCGGGCCCATCCGGAAAACCATTTTGGGGGAACTGAAAGAGGGCTTTGAGTATTTAGTCCGGCACAGGGAATTGCGTTTTGTCATCGCTATGATTTTTACCTTCCTGGCCGCCGCCGGCGCGGTTTATGTCGTCATCATTGTTTTCGTGCAGGAGGCCTTTGGGAGCGTCACGAAAGATTTGGGAGTCCTGGCGGTGTGTTTGGGCGCCGGGCTTTTTATGGGGGCGATCCTTTATGGCCGATTGGGGAAGCAATCCCCGTGGTACAAGACGATGTTTTTGGGTTTGGTGGCCGGCGGGTTCATGCTGGCCGTCTTCGCGGGGATGGTCCAATACTATCCGCATCTTCCGACGGCGATGTTTCTTTCTTTCCTTTTGGGAGTGATGACAGGCCCGGTTTTCATCGCGGCGAACACCGTGATTCATCTGGTGAGCGAGGAAGGGATGCGCGGGAAGGTCTTCAGTGTGCTGGAGATCGTGATCCACTTCGCGTTTTTGGCGTCCATGCTTCTGAGTTCCTGGCTCTCGGAATTCATCGCCAAGGCGTGGATCTTGATTGGTGTGGGCGTCTTATTTGTCTGTGTCGGGTTGTATGGCTTTTGGATGAAGCCCAAATTTGCGGAATTGTCGTCGAGATAGAAATCGGAAATCGGGGACAGGCTGATCTTTGAGGTGCGAGGAAGATGGCCGACAGGGAAAAACAGCCTGTCCCCTTAGCACCTTAGCAAAGGGCGGCGCCAAAGGCGGGTTGCGCGCGGGCGATTCCCGTGGCATAATTACAGGGCATACAAACGTAGGGAACGCAGATCTGCGTTCCCTACATCATCGAAAGGTCAACGAAATGCGTTTTGCGGTTTTTGTCTCCGGAAACGGTTCCAATTTGCAGGCCATCATCGAGGCGGTCAAATCCTCTGAGATCAACGCTGAATTGGCGCTTGTCTTTTCGGATCGCCGCAAGGCCTATGCCCTCAAACGGGCCGAGGCCGCCGGCATCAAAACGTTGTGCCTGGAGCGCAAAGATTATATCAGCCCCCAGAGTTATGAGCGCGAGATCATCATCTATTTGAAACAGGCCAGCATCGACTTTCTCGTCCTGGCCGGCTACATGCGGATCCTGACGCCGTTTTTCGTGAAGGAATATCCCCAGAAGATCCTCAACATCCATCCGTCGATTTTGCCCGCCTTCAAAGGCACCAGGGCCATCAAAGACACCTTCACCTACGGTTGTAAAACCGCCGGTGTCACCGTCCACTTCGTCGATGAGAAAATGGATCACGGGCCCATCATCCTGCAGGAGGCCTTCAAGATGGCCGAGGATGAGACCCTCCAGAGTCTCGAGGAACGCGTTCACAAGCTCGAACACAAACTCTACCCCAAGGCCATCGCGCTTTTCGTCGAGGGCCGATTAAAGATCAAAGGCCGCAAGGTGAAAATTCTCGACAAGCCATCCATTCGTCCGCCTGGACCAAAGACCAACTTGAC
>CAYIQK010000118.1:0-4484 GCA_964365515.1 uncultured Planctomycetales bacterium
TATGCGCAAAGCCATTGTTATTGGGATGTTGATTAATGGATTAGGCGGACCGTTAGTTTTTGCCATAATACCTGTACTCCTCGGAGCGACTAACAAGGTGATTATGGGAGCAGTATTAGGTGAATTATTTTTCATTCCTTTGTGTGGCATCATAGGCGGCCTTATGGGCCAAAGAAGTTTTCGTTGGCACCAGCATGGAATGTCGAGAGGACATGTTGTACTCTATGCGGGATTATTAGGAGCAGCTCTGTGGGTTGCGACATTGTTAATTAGCATAGGAATTTATTTTAGTGATGAGACAAGGACAATCGTTTCGTTTGGAGTTTGGATGTGGCGTTTTTCGACAGTTCTTTGGGCGTTTATAATCGGTCCGTTATGTGGGATATGGATAGCTTATGCGGTTAAAATCGTGAGGAAGATGTGAATAGAAATTTGTCCTGGGCACAGATCGATCTTAACGCCATCCGGCATAATTTTTGGGTGCTGCGCAAGTTGGCGGGCACGGCGAAGATTTTGACCGTGATCAAGGCGGATGCCTACGGGCACGGGATGATTCCGGTCGCGAAGGTTCTCGTCAAAGAGAAGGTGGATTTTATCGGGTTGTCGAATCTGACCGAAGGGATCGCTTTACGCAAGGCCGGCATTAAAACGCCGGTCCTTTTGTTTGAAACGACTTTGGCCGAACAAGCTAAAGATATTGTTGATTATTGTCTGACACCGACGGTGTGCACTTATGAATTGGCCTCGGAGCTTAATCGCTACGCACAGAAGCGTAAGCGCGCCGTGCCTGCCGGCAGGCAGGTTGTGGACATCCACGTCAAAGTCGACACCGGGATGGGGCGCTTGGGGGTTTGGCATGAAGAGGCCTTGGGTTTTATAAGAAAGTTAAGCCGCTTGCGGAATTTACGGATCCAAGGGATTTGCACGCATTTTCCGTCGGCGGATACGGACCGCGGCTTTACGCAAAAACAAATCCAGCAGATTTCAACGCTCGTTGGCCAGCTCAAACGAAGCGGTTTGAATATTCCGTACGTCCACGCGGCCAACAGCATGGGACTCGCTGCGCTCGCCGGATACAAGGCGCGGGTCTTGAACCTGGCGCGTCCGGGGTTGATGCTCTACGGCCTTTATCCTCATCGGCAACTGAAAAGGAAAATCACTCTCCGTCCGGCCATGAGCGTCCATTCGAAGATCATCTTTTTAAAGCGCATTGAAAAGGGAAGAAGCATCAGCTACGGCCGGACATTTGTTGCCCGGCGGCCCATGACCGTCGCGACACTGCCGATCGGCTACAGCGATGGATATCTGCGTGGATTGTCCGGCAAGGCCGATGTTTTGGTCGGTGGCAAGCGTTGTTCCGTGCTTGGCCGTGTCACCATGGATCAAATCGTCGTTGATGTTTCCAGGGTTAGAAATCCCCGTTTAGGCATGCCTGTTGTGATTTTAGGCAAGCAAGGACGCCATGAAGTTTCCGCTGATGAACTCGCCAAAATCGCCCGCACCATCAGTTATGAAATCGTCTGCAGTCTTGGCAGCCGCCTCTTCAGAAAATACAAGAATTAATTTCTCAATTCGCCGAATCGGATTCGATGACGGTGAGGGCAATGGCCGAGAAGAGAATCGGGGCCGCCCAGGCCGCGACGACCGGTGGAAGGAATCCCCCCTTGCCGAAGGCGATCGTAACGGCATTGACCACATAATAGAGAAATCCGATCGCGATCGCCAGTCCCAGCGAGGCGAAGGTGGCCCCCCGCCGGCTTTTGAACATGAGCGCGAAGGGCAGTCCCGTTAAGACCACCACGAAGTTCCCGAAAGGAAGAGCGACGCGCTGATGCCGGTCGACCCTCAGGTTGTTTAAGGCCTTGGCGGCCCCGCTGTTGGCGAATTTGGAGATGTAGTCGGTGAGCTGTTGAAGGTTCATGGAAGAGGCGGTGAGTTTTTGTTTGAGGAAATCATCAGGGGTTTCCTTGATGTCCATCAGTTTTTCCCGGTAGACTTTGATCTTGATGGGGGTTGTGATGTTGACGGGATCGAAGGTGGTGATCTGGCACTGGTAGAATTTCCAGGCGATGCCTGTCCAGACGCCTTTCAAGGCGACGATTTTTTGCGTGATGTTCTGATCCTCATTGTGTTCGATGATGGTGATCCCGGCGAGTTCTTCCGTTTCTGGACTGTAGGTGTCAATGAAATAGAGCCGGTTTTTGAGGCCGTAGAAGGTGAGATTTTTGATCTTGGCTTTCTGTTTTTGACCGCGGTCAACGGTGAGGACCATGTTTTCATCGCGGATCTGCTCGGTGGCGGAGGCCGCTTGAGGGACACAACGTTCGTTGAGAAAAAAGACCGCCGCCGAGACCAGCAGGCTCAAACAAAGCGCGGGCCGCGTGATCTGCCAGAAATTCAAGCCGCTCGTGCGCATGGCGATGACCTCATTGTTGTTGTTCAAGCTGCTGAAGGTCAGCAAGGCCGCGATCAGGCAGGCCATCCAGGAGGTCTGAACCAGGATGATGGGGAAAAACGAAAGATAATATCTGCCGAGAATTTCCAAGGGAATTTTGCGGCCGATGATCTCATCGAGATTGCTGGTGGCGTCAATGAGGATGTAGAGAAAACAAAAGACAAGAACGGTCGCGAGGAAAATCTTGGTGATGGATTGGGTGATGTGACGTTCTAGGATACGCATTGGCGGTTGAGGATCAGGCTTCCGGCCGCGGCCAGGATGTTGGGGACCCACATGATCAAAGCCGCGGGGGCCATATTTTGGATGCTCACGGCCTCACAGCCCAAAGACAGAAGATAGTAAAAGGCGGCGAAGACAACGGCCAAGACCACATTGGCTGATTTTTCCCGGCGGTGGGTGATGACCGCGATCGGAAAACCCAGCAGAATGAATACAAGAGGAGAAAAAGACCAGGTGATTTTCCGGAAATATTCCGTGCGTAACTGAGCCGTGTCGACGACAAGTTTCTCGTGCTCTTTAATCTCCCGCTGGAGCTCCTTGAGGGTCATGCTCCTGGGTTTTTTCTCAACCTTTGTTTGGTTTTGGGAGAGATCCAGCGTCATGAAGTAGTTTTTGAAATTCAGTTTGTAAAAGTTTTCCGGGTTTTCCAGATTGGGCTCATCGGAGGTGCCGTCGATCAGTTTGAGCTTGATCTGGTCTTGGCCCGGGACGGGGGTGAATTCCCCGCGCTTGGCGACAATGGTCCTGGTCGGCCCGTCGGGTTTCGGCTGATAAATGGTCACATTGTAAAGTTTGTTGCCGTCGATTTTATGGATGAAGAGGATCTGCCCCTCAAAGGAGTGGATGAACAATCCCGCTTCCAGAAGGGCGGTGGGGTTTTTGACCCCGAGGTTTTTGAGGAGTTTGCGCTGTTCGTGATGGGCGTAGGGGATGATGCGCTCATTGAGGATGACGGACAGAAGGCTCAAGATGATCCCCACGACCACTAAGGGGGCGAGAATCCTCCCCAAGTGGATGCCGTTGGCCCGTATGGCCAGGATTTCGTTGTCGGCGGAGAGCCGGCTGAAAGTGAGAATCACGCTCACCAGGCAGGCGATCGGCAAGGTGTATCCCAAGAGGACCGGGATGTATAAAAGAAACACGGTGAGGACCATTGAGAGGCTGACCCCTTTGTTGATGACTAAATTCGTCAATTGGATGAGGTTGCCCAAAAGAAAGACGCAGGTGAGAACCCCCAACGATAAAAAGAAAGGGATGATGCCTTCGCGCAAGATGTAGGTTCGGATGATTTTCATACCGCAATCGCCAAGGTCAACACCCCGACGGTCTGTGCGCCGGACTCTTTGAGTGTCCGGGCAATTTCCGAAACGGTCGCCCCGGTTGTCAACAGGTCATCGATGATCAGGATATTTTTGTCCGCAAATTTTTCAGAATGTTTTATTGTAAAAGCCCCCTGGATGTTTGTCCAGCGTTGTTTTTCATCCAGGAGACTTTGCGGCTGGGTGTGGCGCGTGCGGATGAGATTGTTGACCGAGCAGGCGATTTGAAATTCCCGGCAGATGCCTTCGGCCAGCAATTGGGCCTGATTGTAACCGCGCTCCCGCAGCCGCGCCGCCGATAAGGGCACCGGTACGGCCATGTCAAACTGGGCCGCATCCAGATGGTAGCGCCGGACAAATGAGTTGATCAACTCCGTGAAGAGACGGCGCAGGCGGGTTTTTTGTCCGTATTTGAAACGATGGATCAATTCTTTCAAGTGACCGTCGTAGACGCAGGCGCTCCACGCGAAGTCGAAGGCCGGGTGGTTGCGCCGGCATTGGCGGCATCGCGGATGTTCGGGGTATTTCCCCAGATGACGGGAACATTGGGGACAAAAAGGAGGCATATTCCAAACAATGGAGTCCCGGCACTCGGGACACAGGATCTCGGAAGGGGTTTCGCCGCCGAGATGTTTGCCGCAGAGACTGCAGTGAGGGGGATAAAGCAGGCCGCTCAGTCCGTGAAAAATGTCTTTCAGCACAGGCGG
>CAYIQK010000119.1:0-4431 GCA_964365515.1 uncultured Planctomycetales bacterium
ATCAAAATGTTTGCGGACAAGTTCCACCAATTCCTGTTCCGAAATTCTTCCCGTCCCGAAGGTGTCGATCATCACGCTGACGGGCTCTGCCTTGCCGATGACATAACTGAACTGGATCCAGCATTTTGAAGAGAGTTTGGCGGCCACGATGTTCTTGGCCACATAACGGGCCATGTAGGTCGCGGAACGGTCGACCTTGCTTGGATCCTTACCGGAGAAGGCCCCGCCCCCATGAGAGACAACGCCGCCGTAGGTGTCCACGATGATCTTCCTACCCGTCATCCCTGTGTCGGACTGAGGTCCTCCGACGACAAATTTACCGGTTTCATTGACATAGTATTTTGTTTGGGCATCCGCCAATTTCCCGATGATAGGCCCGGCGATCGTATCGATCATTTCCTTTTTGGCTTTCGCTGTGATGCGTTTGCCTGTCTCATCGAGAATATCCTCGGTGTGCTGGCAGGCCAGGACTACCGTATCCACCCTTTGGGGCACCCCGTCCTCATACTCAACCGTCACCTGACTTTTGCAGTCGGGACCGAGATAACTCAAAGTCCCATTCCTCCTGAGATCCTCGACCCGTTTCACAAGCCGGTGGGCCAGCATGATAGGAAGCGGCATCAACTCCGGGGTCTCATCACAGGCATAACCGATCATGATCCCCTGATCTCCCGCGCCTCCGGTGTCGACTCCCTGCGCGATGTCGGGCGATTGGCCGACAATCGCGTTCAAAACCGCGCACGTTGAGGCGTTGAAACCGTACTTGTGATCCGTATAACCGATCTCCCTCAAGACCCGCCGCACAAGGTTTTGGACATCGACATAAACCTTGGTTGTGATCTCTCCGCCGACTACGACCAGCCCCGTTGTGATGAAGGTCTCGCAGGCCACACGGCCGGAAGGATCATCTTTCAAGACCTGATCCAAAACCGCATCCGAAATCTGATCGCACACCTTGTCCGGATGACCGCACCCAACAGACTCTGAAGTGATAAAATATTTTCCTTTCACCTGATTACCATCCTTTCTGGTTCACACCGCTTGATATTCCTAAAACAAATTACCCTGGGAACTCTTTTTGCGCTTGCCGATACGTCTCCACACTGCCGACATCATACCATTTGCCTGTGAATTGAAACCCATAGACATTATTTTTTGTATACAGCCAACGAATATAGTCACCAGATGTATCGGATGTCCCCGATTCCACAAGATACTTGGCGATCAACCCCAAAGATTTTTGCGGAAAATAATAAAAACACATCGCAATCATTGTGGACTTCGGATGTTGCGGCTTCTCCTCGAAAGAGTTGACTTTCTTTTGATCATCCAGCCCAACAACACCGAATTTTTTAGCCTCCGGAAGATCCCTGATGTCATAAACTCCTATGCTGACAGAAGGTGATTTATTCTTAGCAAAATCAATATATCCGTCAAGACCTCCATCGAACAAATTGTCGCCTCCGACCACCAGGAGATCCTCATCGATCATCCTTTCGCGCAGGACAAAATCAATATCTCCGATGGAACCCAGCCGCTGTTCCGGGGTCTTGGTCCCGTCATTCATGATACAGATCGGATGAGGATATGTTTTCCCCATTCCCCATTCCTGAAACGTTGAATAAAATTTATCGTTCGTCACGAGGATAACCTCACTGACCTCTTTGATCGGCGCCGCCTTGTCGAGGATATAATCCACCAAAGGTCTGCCCTTCACTTTCAAAAGGGCCTTGGGTGTATCGCGCACCAGAGAATACAACCGTGTTCCATAACCACCGGCTAAGATGAGCACTTTCACCTGATCACTCTCTCTCCGAACTGATCACCTGCGGCGCCAGCTCCTTCAATCGTTCCCGGCTGAGTTTTTCCACATCATCACCCGTAGGCAATTGAAGCACATCCTCAGCCAATTTTTTGGCATCGGAGAATCTAACGCTTCGAATTAATTTTTTAATCTGCAGGAGGCTGAGCGGCGACATGCTGAATTCATCTAGGTTCAAACCGATCAGAATCAAAGCCAGGATCGGATCACTGCACATCTCCCCGCACAGGCCCACTCTGATGTTGGCCTTGTGGGCGGCGTCAACGGTATTTTTGATAAGCCGTAAAATCGACGGGTGTCCCGGCTCATAGAGATAGGCCGTCTGTTCATTGACACGGTCAACCGCCAAAGTGTACTGGACAAGATCATTGGTCCCTATGCTAAAAAAGTCCGATTCCCTCGCCAAGAAGTCGGCTGTCATGGCGGCGGAGGGGGTCTCCACCATAATCCCCACGGGCATATTTTCATTGAATGGAATTTTCTTAATCCGCAGTTGATCCTTAACTTCCGCAAGGATCGCATTCGCTTGACGCAATTCACCGGGCCCCGTAATCATCGGATACATCAGGCGCACATCGCCGTGAACCGAAGCCCGCAAAACAGCGCTCAACTGCGTTTTGAAAATATCCGGACGGGCGAGACAAAAACGGATGGCCCTGCAACCTAAAAACGGATACATCTCGCGTGGAATCTGCAGGCTCGAAATGAATTTATCGCCGCCCAAATCCAGACTGCGGATGGTCACCGGATACGGCGCCATAGCCTTCGCCACATACTTATAAGCCTCATACTGCTCTTCTTCGGATGGCAAATCAACCCGGTTCATATAAAAATATTCTGTCCGATACAATCCGATGCCGCCCGCACCGTGCTTTTGAGCCGTCGAAATTTCCTCCGGGAACTCTAAGTTTGCCAAAAGTTCAACGATTTTCCCATCGGATGTCTCAGCCGGCAAATCTTTGATTTCCTGGTACTGATCCTTAAACTGTAAAATACGGTTCTGTTCATTGCGATAGAGTGTTTTGGTTTCCTGGGTGGGGTGAATGATCACCAACCCCTTTCGTCCATCCACAATGACATAGTCCTGATTGTTGATGCGTAACGTCGAGTCCTTGAGACCCACCACAGCCGGAACACCAAGGGATTTCGCCATGATCGCGGTGTGTGATGTCCGGCCGCCTATATCCGTCACAAAGGCAAGGATATTTTTGTTATACATACTGGCCGTGTCCGAAGGCGAAAGGTCGTGGCCGATGATGATCAGCTCCTCAGTCAAATTATCCAGCTCGTGCAGCTTGTTTTCATCCATGAGATTTTTTAAGATGCGGCGGCCGACATCATTGATATCCCCAACCCGCTCTCTCAAATATTCATCCTCAATGTTCGCGAAGATCTTTGCATATTTCTTTAAGACTTCAACGAAAACATATTCAGCCGATAACTTTTCTTCTTTGATGCGTTTGATGACTTCTTCAATGAGGGTCCGATCCTCCAAAACCAGAAGATGGGCGTCAAAGATCTGGGCGTGAAGACCGCTCAGATTGGAGGTCATCTTCTTTTGGATCCCCAAAATCTCCTCACGAGTCTTGATGAGGGCCTCCTCAAAACGGGCAATCTCAATCGGCACCTCTTTTTCCATGATTGCGCGCGGGGGGACAATGAACTCCTGTTTGTCCAGAATAAAAGCAAAACCAGCCGCGATGCCGGGGGCCGCAGGGATCCCCTTCAAAATCATTTCTTTCGTCATTCCATACCTTCTTTGGTCAACAGATCACTCAACTCCGTCAACAGCTCTTGAGCGTCATCGCCATCGGCCTCGATGGTGATCCTGCTGTTTTGTTCAGCACCGAGCGTCAATATCCCCATGATGGATTTGCCGTTGACCTTCTCCGTCCCTTTCTGTACAGTCACGTTTGAGTTGTATCTAGAGGCAATCTGCACGAACATGGCCGCCGGACGCGCGTGCAATCCCTGGGGACTTTTGATAAAAATTTCCTTCTCAATTTTAGGCATCACACAATATTCCGTTCCCGTTCCCGTTCCCTGATGAAACCCATTCATCGTTTGATCACGCGGTGGACCTCAATCAATTTGATGAGGGCGTGATTCAATTTGCTGGAATCATGGCGCACATAATCGGTGACACCCAAAAGATCGACGGTCACAACCTTATAGCCCATTTCTCGAATCTTCTCAGCATCCGCCGTAACCGGAAATGATCCTTCCGCCTGGTAACGGCTCAACGCCTCCGCAGGGGCCAGGGCATTATTGATCAAACAGGCATCAATCACATCGTTGTTCGAATGATCGATCAACGCCTTCACATGATCACCCGCAGAATAGTCATCCGTCTCACCGCTCTGGGTCATAACGTTACAGATATAAATCTTAAAAGCCTTGGATCTGGCGATCGCCTCACTCATGCCTTTGATGATCAAATTCGGGATAACGCTTGTGTATAAGCTGCCAGGCCCTAAGATGATCACATCCGCTTCACCGATGGCTTCCAAAGCATCTTTGGTCGGACAAGCATCTTCTCTGGTGAGGTAAACCCGCTTGATACGCACGTTGGGGTTGGGGATTTTAGCCTCTCCCTCGGTACGCGTACC
>CAYIQK010000120.1:0-4425 GCA_964365515.1 uncultured Planctomycetales bacterium
AAACCTCCAACAGAATTCAGGCCCATATCTTCTATTCTGGGACGGTCCAAGGGATCGGGTTTCGTTTCACGGTGCAGAGATACGCGCGGGAACTGAATCTGGCGGGCTGGGTGAGGAATGTCTCAGACGGGCGTGTCGAAATCCTCGCGGAGGGCCCCCAAGAGAAAATTCAGCGGCTTTATGAATGTATAGCGGCGCATTTTGAAGGGTACATCAGGAATAAGGAAATCGAGTCCACGCCGGCGCCGGCGCAAGAAAAACTCAAAGGTTTCAGGATAATTATTTAGTCCTTCGTTCATCGACCCCAATTGATGCGTTACGCGCTTTTTTCGGATGTCCACAGCAATTTGGAAGCCTTTCAGGCCGTTCTCGCGGCCTGCACCAAAGAAAACATTGATGTCTATCTTTGCGCGGGAGATGTGGTCGGATATGGCGCCAATCCCGGAGAATGTCTGGCCCTTCTCAAAGGGCGGCAGATTTTTTGTGTGGCCGGCAATCATGACTGGGCCGCGGCGGGAAGACTTGATCCGTCTTATTTCAACCGTGCGGCCCGGGAGGCTGTCTGCTGGACCCAAAACCAGCTTGGCAAAGAAGAGACGAGCTTCTTGAGCGGTCTTCCGCTCATTTACAAAAGCAAGGATCTGATTTTGGTCCACGGGACATTGGATGCGCCGCAGGATTTTGTTTATTTGAGGGATCGAGAACAAGCCGAGGCTGCGTTTGGGCTCATGGACAGGCCGGTTTGCTTTGTCGGTCATACGCATGTGCCGGAGGTGTTCATCCAAGAGGGAAAAAACATTTATGCGTCGATGGATTCAAGGATCAAACTGAATCCCGCGAGTCAATATATTATCAATGTCGGCAGTGTGGGACAGCCGCGGGACGGCAACCCTTTGGCTGCGTATTGCACTTATGACACAGATTCGCGGACATTTGAGATCAAACGGCTTGCGTATGATATCGAGACCGCCCAGAAAAAGATCGTGGAAGCGGGACTTCCCGCATCTTTGGTCCGGCGGCTGGCGGAGGGGTGTTGAATGACGATGAACAGGGCTCAGGCCGAAAAGGAGATCCGAAAGATATCTCAGGAAATCGAGGAGCACAACCATCGGTATTATGTCCTCGATGAACCGGCCGTTTCGGATAAGGAATACGACGAGCTTCTCAAACGGCTCATTGCCCTCGAGGATCAATTCCCTGATTTGCGCGATCCCAATTCCCCCAGCCAGCGCGTCGGCGCGAAACTCCCGTCGGGCGCAAAACCGGTGGCGCACACGGTCAAGATGTATTCTCTGGACAACACCTATTCCTTCGAACAGTTGCGGGAATGGCACAGGCGTGTCTGCAAAGGATTGCCCGGGCAGGATGTGGAATATGTGGTGGAGTTAAAAATCGACGGGGTGAGCGCGGCCTTGACCTATCGGAAAGGACAGTTGATCTTGGGCGCCACGCGCGGCGACGGGACAACCGGCGAGGACGTCACCCACGGGGTGAAGACGATCCGGTCGATCCCGTTACGTCTGCGCGAAAATGGCGGCGCCGGGGATTTTCCCGAGACCCTGGAGGTGCGCGGGGAAATTTATATGGGCCTCAAGGATTTCGCGGCCTTGAACAAAGAGCGCAAAAAATCCGGTGAAACTATTTTTGCCAACCCTCGAAACGCGGCCAGCGGTTCCATCAAACTGCTGGATTCACGGATCACGGCGCAGAGAAGGTTAAACTGTTTCATTCATTCTTTCGGTGTTCTGGCCGGTGGAGATCCTTTTCAAACGCAATGGGAGTTTTTGACAAAGACCAAACAGTGGGGATTCTGCGTGAATCCTCGCAGCCGCTTGTGCAAAACAATCGACGAGGTTATTTCCTACTGTCAGGAGTATCAACAAAAAAGGAATACGGTCGCCTATGAAGTGGATGGTGTTGTCGTTAAGGTCAACTCGCTGAAACAACAGGATCAGCTTGGGTATACCTTGAAAAGCCCCCGGTGGGCCGCGGCTTACAAATTCCCAGCCCAACAGGCCACGACGACCGTCAAGGACATCGTGGTTCAGGTCGGGCGCACAGGCGTTTTGACTCCCGTCGCTGAATTGGAGCCGGTGGAATGCGCGGGGGTGACCATCTCGCGCTGCACCCTGCACAATTTTGATGAAATCAAGCGTCTGGGGATCAAGAAAGGGGACCGTGTTCTCCTGGAGCGGGCCGGGGACGTGATTCCCAAAATCGTGAAAGTTGTTGAATCTCCACGGAAGGCCAAACAGCCGGTCTTCCAGGTGCCGTCCCGATGTCCCGATTGCGGGGGGACCATTGCGAAGGAAAGGGCAGGAGAGGTGGCTTACCGGTGCATCAACCCCTCATGTCTCAAACAGATCGAAAGAGGTCTCATCCATTTCTGTGCCCGGACGGCCATGGATATCGAGGGTTTGGGCAAGGTGGTGGTCCGCCAGTTGGTGGATCAGAAGATTGTGAAGGATTTCGCCGACATTTATTTTTTAAAGAAAGAAGATTTCCTTGAGCTTGAACGGTTCGCGGAAAAGAAGGCGGAGAATCTCCTCCGGGCGATTCAGCAGAGCAAACAACGGCCGCTTTCGCGGGTTTTGTTCGGTTTAGGGATTGCCAACGCGGGAGAGAAAGTCTCGTCTGTTCTCGCGCGGCGTTTCGGTTCTCTGGAGAAGTTGATGGAAGCCAAGGTGGAGGAACTGGAACAGATTCATGAGATCGGGGATGTGATCGCCGATTCCGTCGCGCGATTTTTCAGACAGCCGTCTACCCTTATGCTCATCGCTAAGTTTCAGAAGGCGGGGGTGAATCTCACGGAGCCGGCGGCGGCCTTGCCCGCCAGGGGCGGGTCCGCCTTTGGCGGAAAATCCGAGCGGTTGAAGGGAAAGAAATTCGTCTTCACGGGCGAATTGGCGTCCATGACGCGTCAGGAGGCGCAGCGGCGCGTCCAAGCATTGGGGGCCCAGGCGGTCTCCACGGTCAGTGAGAATACGGATTTTGTCGTCGCGGGAGATCATCCGGGATCCAAATATCAAAAGGCCTTGGGTCTGGGAATCGCGGTACTCAACGAACAACAGTTTCAGGAGATCATTGATGAATAACCGTTCGCGGGAATCAGAATTTTATCTTCGGGCAATGGCAGGGGTTGTGTGTCTGAGCGTTTTTGTTTCTTCCGTCGGGGGATGCGCGCCGATTCGCCAGAAATTCATCCGCAAGAAAAAAGAAAAGTCTCAGGTCGAGGAATTCATCCCCGTGTTGGACCCGATCGACTATCCGCCTAAGATGGTCTCGGCGCAGGAACGGTATCAATACCACTATTCGTTATGGAGGGTCTGGCAGAGGGACATGGTTTCGAATATCGAGAATCAAGAAAGCGATAAAAGGCAAAAATATCTCGTTGGGCAAGTGATCGTTCAACTGGAAGAAATGAAGAAATGGATTGTTGGCGAGAAAAAAACGGAATTGGATTCCCTGATCCATGAATTGCGAGAGATCTCGGAGGCTTATGCAAATCCGGCGGCGATGCGCAATCAATCTTCCTTGAAAAGGAAGTTTGAGGCCAATGCCCGCAAGGTCCGGGACCAGTTCAATCCCCAACAGATGAATCATTTTTTCGCCGGTGATGAAAAATTACATTGAAGAATTCCTCAATTTTCTGGCCGTTGAACGCGGGCTCGCCGACAATACTCTCTCGGCCTACCGCAGGGATCTCACCAAATACATTGTCTTTTTAAGCGCCCAAGGGATTCAGGGCATCCAGGGGGTCGAGCGTAAGAATATAACGGATTTCATGTTCGATCAGAAAACTAGGGGGTTGTCAGCGGCGTCCATTTGCAGATGTTTGTCGGCCGTCCGGATGTTTCACCGGTTTCTCGTCAGGGAAGGCCTGGCCGCTCAAGATCCGACGGATCTGATCGACACGCCCAAATTATGGCAACGAGTTCCGGATGTCCTCACGACTTTAGAGATCGAGGCCATGATCAACGCCGCGAAGGGGCGATCCTGGCAGGCGGTCAGGGACAGGGCGATCTTGGAGCTGTTTTATGCCAGCGGCATGCGTGTCTCGGAATTGGCGGGTTTGAAAGTGGAGAATATCAACTTCGACATCGGGTATGTGCGTTGCATGGGGAAAGGCCGCAAGGAGCGCATCATCCCCGTCGGAAAACGGGCGCGGGAAGCCGTCCGCGGATATTGCGAGACTTCCCGCTTAAGATTCGCGAGGAAGAATGTGTCCCCGGCGCTTTTTTTAAGCCGCCTGGGGAAGAAAATCAGCCGTCAGAGCATCTGGAAGCTCATCAAACATTATGCCAGGGAAGCGGGAATCAAAAAGGAAATCAAGCCGCACACCCTCAGGCATTCATTTGCCACCCATCTTTTGGAACACGGAGCGGACCTGCGCAGTGTGCAGGAGATGCTGGGTCACGCGGATAT
>CAYIQK010000121.1:0-4382 GCA_964365515.1 uncultured Planctomycetales bacterium
ATAAAATAAAGATTCCGGTGGAATAAGCGGCGCGGCTGATAGGGATAGATACCCCGGCGGCTGCGTTCGTTTCTGAACATGTCTTCCGGTTATCCCAATTTCCCCTGGTGTTTGAGCGTTGAGGAGAATTTGCGTTTCTACGGCCGGCTCTACGGCTTGTCTCGGGCGGTTTTGGAGCGCAGGATAGTTCATTAGTGACGGTGCTTTTGACGACGCACAATATGCCGGAGGCCGAGGCGCTCTGCGGCCGGATCGCGTTTATCAAAGACGGACGGATTTTGAAGGTGGCCAGCCCGGCGGAACTGAAACAATTTTACAACCGGGAGAATCTGGAACAGATTTTTATTGAGTTGGCGCGGGCAAAGACAGAAGGGATGCCTTCCGATGATACGGCGGCCTTGGCGACGGCCGTGCCGGAAAAGGAGTTTACCTTCCCAGTCACCGCCGGGCCGGTGGACGGCGGGCATTTTCTTGGAGATATCGCGGGATGGGGCCGGCGGTGCCTGGCGTTTTTCCTTCGGAATTTTCTTTTCGGCGTGAGGAACATTTTTACCTTCATAGAATTGCTCTTTTGGCCCAGCGTGAGCCTGATCTCCATCGGTCTGATGGGCGATTACCGCCGGCGTCCTGCAGGTCACCCAGCTGGACGTGGCTTACGGGCTTTTGTATGAGGTCTGGTTCAAGAGCCTCAAGCAGACGCTGTTGACGCCGGTCGGGGTGACCGAAAGCCTCTTCGGGGCTTGGCTCAACGGTATCCTACGCGGTGGCGTGATCTTTGCCGCGTTGGGAATCTCGGCGATGGCGCTCTTTGGATTCGCGTTCCCGCCTTTGGGTCCGACGCTGATCTTTCTGTCAGGGATCTTTGGCTGCGCCCTTTTGTTGGGGCTTCTGGTCAACGTGCTTTTGTTGACCTTCGGCCAAAAGGCGGAGATCACGGCGTGGATGTTAGTGGATCCCCATCACCTATTTTCTGGAATATCTGCGGCAATATTTCGGGTTCACATCCGTTTTTACCCATGTTCTTCTCAAAGGCACGGGGCTCATCGCGCTCTATCTCGGGTTGGGACTGCTTTTGATGCGTTTCGCGTTTCACCGGGCGAGGAAGAGGGGGATTATTTTGCGATTGTCGGAATAAGTGGAACCCGCGTTATTGAAACCGGATGTGAATTAGCCTGCCTTCCTGTTCCGTTTCCTCTCGTGGATAATCCGTCAGGTCTGATTTTGGGATTGTCTCGGCAGAATCCGCGGAGAGATCGCGCAGGCGCAGGGACGCGAAATCCGTAAAGTCGTAATAGCGCAGGGTGTGGGCGGCGATTTGAAGAATTTCGGCTCTCGTGTCGCCGGATGGAGGGAAGGAGCTCTGCTGGTATTTGAAGTTGACGCGCTGGACCATCTGCCTGGCCAAGAATTCCGGCATGGCGATCTCCCTGTAATCCAGGTGCCGGCCCTCAATGTCACCTATAGAGGCGGCGTTCCCTTTGACCTCAAAGAGGTTTCTTTGCATATACTCTTCCTGCGGGATGGACTCCATCGCCATATATCTTTTTAGATCATCGAGATAAAATGTGTTTGTGATCTCGATCCCGCCGGTGATATCGGCTATCGTGATCACAAAAAAATCCGGTGCCGGCGAAGAGGCGCTTTCGCCGTCTTTCTTCGCGTCGAAGAATGACCGCGCGACGGCCGTGAGGATCCGCTGGTTTACTTTCTGGTAACTTTGCGTGTACTCGAATTTATAGCCCGGCGTATTGGGGTAGGCCTTTTGCGCCGCGATGTCGTATTCCACAAGAAAATTTCCGTCCTTGAAAGAGGCATCGATAAATTTGACCGCGGGCTTGAGGGCTGGCTGATTGGATTTCAAAGGCGGCGTTTTGGCGGCGCTAATCCCCATGAGATTTTCCTTCAAGGGGACATAAATCCAGACGGTATGCGTGAGCGGCTTGATGACGACATCCAGCTTGTATTCCTCCCGGCACAGCCGCAAGAATTTCTGATGGGCCTCGGGAAGGGTCGTTTCTTGGGCGGACTTTGTATTCGAACAGGCCGACAGAAAAATAAGAATCAGAAAGCAGGACAGGTGAAAGACGGACTTTGGTCTCATCATGAGGGTTCCGATGATGAACGGCTGGCGGATTTTAGGCCGTGCCGGTCAAAGATAGCCACGATCTCGTCATATTCCAGCTCCTCTTTTTTGAGGAGTTCCTGGGCGAAATCCTCCAGGAGGGTGCGTTTGTTCTCAAGGATTCCCTGGACCTCTTTGAGGCACGTCTGCAGGATATCCTGCACGTCGCTGTCTAAAATTTCTTTGGTTTTTTCTGAGATCAACGGCTCGCCGTAGGCGTTGGAGAGGGCCGTGAAATCGCCGATGAGGCGGGATTTGCCCATGCCGTATTGCCAGACCATGGCCTTGGCGATGCGCATGGCGGTATGAAAGTCACTGCCGCTGCCGCCTCCGACGCCGCCGCTGGTGGCGCCGAATTTGATTTTTTCCGCTGCGTAACTGGCCACGCTCACCTTGATATTGGCAATCAGGTGTTCCTGGTTGGGCGAGTGCAGTTCCTGCGTGGGGCGCTGGAAGATGAATCCCAAGGCGTTTT
This sequence comes from uncultured Planctomycetales bacterium, assembly GCA_964365515.1. Lineage (GTDB taxonomy): Bacteria > Omnitrophota > Gorgyraeia > Zapsychrales > Zapsychraceae > CAYIQK01. Next base: position 2,598 of record CAYIQK010000121.1, read on the forward strand.
TGTGCGGGATGATGGTGGCCTTGATGACGTCGTTGGTCGGATGCGTGAGATACGCGATGACCGCGTGCCCGGCCTCGTGATAAGCGGTCCAAGTTTTTTCTTCCCGGGTCAGGGTGATGTTGGCCTTTTGGCCGAAGGTGACCCGGTCATAGGCCTCGGAGAGGTCTTTGGCGTTGACGGTGCCGCGCCGGTCCCTTAAGGCAATCAGTCCCGCCTCGCGCACCATGTTATCGATGTCCGACGGAGAAAAGTAAAGCGCCTTGCGGGCCAGCAGGTCCGGATTCACGTTCGGTTCCGCCTTGATCCGGCCCAAATAAAATTTGAATAATTCATGACGTTCTTCCAGATTCGGCAGGGTGATGTGGATCTTGCGGTCGAACCGTCCGGAACGCATGATGGCCGGGTCGAGTTCATCTTCCGGAACGTTGGTGGCCGCGATGACGACGATGTTGTTTTCCGCCTGCCGCAGGCCGTCCAATTCGGCGAGGAACTGATTGACCGTGGCGTTGTGGTCCGTGGCCCCTCCGAAGCCGCGTTCGGCCTGCCGGGGCCGGGCGAAGGAATCGATCTCGTCGATAAAAATGAGACAGCCGCCCTCCAACTGCGCCAGGGCCCGGGCCTGTTTGAAGAGGGATTTGATCCGCGCCGCGCCGACGCCGATAAAGATGCCGACGAATTCACTGCCCACCGCCGATAACATCGGCAGGCCGCACTCGCTCGCGATGGCCTTGGCCAGATACGTCTTGCCGCATCCCGGCGGGCCGATCATGAGGGTCCCTTTGATGATCTTGCCGCCGATGATTTTCAAAAGGCTTCTGTCCTTGAGGAGCTTGATGAGCTCTCCCGCCTCTTTCTTGGCCCCTTCCATGCCGATGACATCATTCCATTTCACGTTGACTTTGGCGCGGTCCATCTGTTCGCCGCCCAGCTTGGTCAATCCGCCGCCCTGCATGATGAAGTACTGCATGGCGAAAAAAAGCGGCACCTGGATGAAGGCCGTGAAAATGCCGATGATCAGAAAATACCCCATCTGGGCGGAGATCTGTCTGCGGCTGAAGGATTCGAGGCCGGAAAAACTGCTTAAGCCGTTCAAGAGGAAAAAGATGACAGCGCTGAAGACGCCCAGGAAAACGATGAGGATGAGGATCCGGATCCAGTACAGCTTCAGGGAAATGAGCAGTTTTTTCATCGTGGTCAATCCTCTTTGATGGCACGGGTTTCTAAGGAAAGGGCGGAATTGCGCGTTTTGATCCGCCTCATATCGTTACAAGTATATCATAATTCGTCTGGAAAACACGGCAAGACTCGAAAACCTTTGACTTTCCTAATGAACTGTGATACTTTGGCGATTATCTCATTTGTGCCAAAGAAGATCGAAACCGGAAAATAGCGTGGTGAAAGGTTCAAAAATGTCGGTGATTGCCGGGGTTAAAGGAAGACAGATATTGGATTCCCGCGGGAATCCAACCGTCGAGGTTGATGTCATTCTTCAATCCGGCGTGGTGGGCCGCGCGGCGGTTCCTTCGGGTGCTTCCACGGGTGAACACGAGGCTATTGAACTGAGGGACGGCGATAAATCCCGCTATATGGGCAAAGGCGTTTCTAAGGCCGTTGGACATGTCAATACGGTGATCGCCGAGCATATCATCGGCAAAAAACCGGATTTCAAGGCCGTTGACCGGATTCTCCTGAATTTGGACGGGACAGCCAATAAAGGCAAGATCGGCGCTAACGCGATTTTGGGGGTCTCTCTCGCTGTCGCGAAGGCCGCCGCCAACGAAAAAA
>CAYIQK010000122.1:0-4347 GCA_964365515.1 uncultured Planctomycetales bacterium
AATGCCAGCACGCCTTCTTCTAAGCCACCCGATTCTCTTAACAAAGATAAATATTTCTCTTCCCCGCTATGTTTGGCCTCGGCATCGCCACTGGCATAAGCATCAATAACGGCGTCAAGTGGCTTTCCTGCACTCACCGGCGAGCTGACATAATCGACATTTGTGTTATCAAGCACAAAAATTCCATGCGGATAAAGGGATTTCCCTGATATAGAAAATTCCATTTCGGATTTTATTATCGCAAAATTAAAAGATTCAAAAATACGTTGCCATTCCTGGAAAGACCTCGGAAAAACCAAAGATAAATACTCGCGATCAGAAATTAAGCGCTTATCAATCCATTCCCCCAATTTAATAATATTTTTCTTCTCTGATTCGGTAAACTTAGCCAATTTCTTTAGTAGATCAATGTTTGTGTTCGTAGTAACAGTTATTCCATTCATGTTTTTAGGATAAACATCTTCAAATACAATTAATCTTCCGGAGGGTTTTAAGATACGCTTGATATTTTTTAGCAGTTTAACTTGTATTTTATATTCGCTATGATGCAAGACATAAAAGACCGTCACAGTATCTGCTGAATTATCTGGGAGGGGAAGATTATATCCGTCTTTAGGCTGTGCTATAAATTCCAAACCCGAATACTCTTGCATCTCTTTCCGTTCATAAAGCTCGGTGCCTAAGACCCGTTTGGCCAATTTCTTTTCTAAGACAGCCATGCCGAATGAATTATCTCCACATCCAACATCAACTAAAAATTCACCTTTGATGTAAGCCTTTATCAATTCTGCCCGCGTTCCATATCTATCGACTTTATGCTCTTTAAGTTTCCTTCCAAATTCTAGTTTAGGATTTAGATAATCATATACATTCTTAAAAATCATAACTCTCGCTTCTTCCGGATCTAACTGGCCATATTGTAATAAGATATCAACTGTATTCCTTGCTACTGCTTCGCCAACTCCATACTTGCTAAATTTATATGCCATTACCTCAGCAAGCCACTGCTTGATAGATTTATTTCGTAAAATAGCGAAGGTCGAAGGGCTGGAGCTGCTAATGTTACCAAAAGTAGAACCGTCCCTATTTTCTATATTCTTTCTCATCGGCGAACTGACAATTTCCTTCGGCGACAGGGGACTGGAGATCATTTCTGATGGATCAAGCAATCTTGGCATGGAAGAGTTGTGATTGTCTTTATTAAGATGTCTTTCAATCGTTACTCTCATTTCCGTCTTCCGACCGCTTTCATCTTCCAGATCTTCAAAGCGAAGCACATCGCTATATTTTTTTGCATAATATATACCTAACCCGGCACCGCTACCCGTCCCAAGCGACAAATCTCCCCTGTCCAGTAAATCCTCAAAACGCCTCCTGTGCCATTCAACTTGTTTTTCATCCATGTCTAAGTAATGGAGAGATGTGCCGCTGATATCTTTCAACCGATAATAAAGGGGCCGCAGATCATTTGCCCAATAGGAACGCAAAAGGTTTTTAAGGAGAGACATGTTGGGAATGCGGGACGCCCTTGCAGCTCCGTTTATTATACGGCTCAAATCCCGGCGTGAAGGAGATTCTCCTTTCGTCGGGCTGGAGGCTGAAGGATTGGAGGTGATTCTTTCTTTCCAGGATTCGGCCTCATCCTGCCGTCTATTGATGACGTCCTGCACGATCTTGATATACTCCAGGACCTGCTTATCCCAGCTCTTGACTGTTTCCGGCGCGCTCATCTGAATCTGCCCCCATCTCAGCATATCCCTGCTCAATTCCAAAGTCCTCCGCCACGATTCAATAAAAGCCTGCGGGTTGTAGTCCTTGAATACAACGGCATTTCCTTTGTTGCCTTGTATCGTAACCGCGCTCTCCGTCAGCCCGCCGGTAAATCTGGCTATCGTAATGATCAAGTTCATGGCCGCTTTATACAGCGTCCCGGCCGGCTCATAAAGCGACGGGAACAGATTGATATCTCCACCCTTAAATACAAGCTCCACCAGATCCAACGGAATGAATTCCAAAACGACAGATACGCGCGCCGGGAATTCCGCTTCCAGCGTTTCTTTCAATCCTTGCAGTGGTTTTTTCCAGGCAGGCTCCGGCTTTCCTCCAATGATCAGTTCCATTTCCGGATAATGACGAAGCAATTCCGCGATTTTCTCCTTGGCTTCCACGACCAAAGAGATTCCTTTCTGGCTGACCAAGCGGCTGACCATAAAGACCACGACCTTATCTTCCCCCTCTTCCAGTCCCAGCCTCTTTTGCAGAATGAATTTGGCCTCATGTTTTTCAACCATTCCGTTGACATACTGCCACTCATTCGGCGCGCCGTTCAAGATGCCCGCAACGCCGATCCTCTTTAAGACTTCATGCAATGTCCCGGGGAAATGATTCGCGGGAAGATTGATCCCCATAACTTCATTGGCGTAGGCCTGGCTCACCGTAACAACCCGTCCGCCCCACGCGTCCGCGCTCTCCACCAAAAGTTTCAACAGCATGACCGATGCCTTGAAGGGCTCCCAGGATCTAACCCATCGCGCGTGCTCAAATTCCCTCAAGGACACCAGCCTGGTCCCGCGCTCATAATCTTCCCGGCCGGAAACCTTAAACTCTCCTCGATAAGCCTCATTGTTGATCCACGCGATCGGAATAATCTTTTCATACGCCTTGTTCTCCTTGAAATTCGATATCAGATCTTCTCCCGTATAAGTTCCTTTGTCTGTGATCACGCGCGCTCTCTTCAAGAAAGCCCCCGGTTCCGTGATGCTTTCCCGCAAATATGATAAGGCCAGCCCAGCCTGCCAATCCGCCAGGAACATGACATCAGCCTTTGTCTCACCCATCAGGACAAGAAGCGCGGAAACGGCATTAAATATCACAACCTCTTCGAGCGCCTCATCCGGCCGCTCAACATCGGATTTTTCATACGGATTGGTAAATACATCGCCGGCCAAAAAGTAATCTTTAAACCCAGACTTCTTCAATCGTGCATACACGTCCACTTCCACGATCCGGCCCGCGTAAGGAAGTTCGATGCGCGCTATCTTCTTTTGTTTATTCAGGCGAATCGCGTCGGTCATGCTCTTCATGTCCTTGTAATACGGCGTGACGCGGTAGACGTGATGTCGGCTCGTCCCTTCCGCCGGGGCGCGCAGGATCGCCTCCGGCAGACCCTCCGCGACATCTGCGATGCCGCCGATCTGAGATTCCGGTATTTCAAAGACATAAAAGCCCCATTCCATACCCGGTAGAACCGGGCTGGAGGTTGAAAGCCGACGTCCTGAGCCCAGCGAAGGACTGGAACTGGTCTTTTCTTCCCATCTGCGGATATACTCCAGCCCTTCGGGGATATTGGTCAACTCTTTGAAGTCATGGACTAACTCTTCGTGGTCAATCACAAAGGCCACAACCGCTTCGCCGGCCAACTGCGTCACATCGCCGGTCACCATCTCAATATAAAACCGTCCGTCTTTATGTCTTAAATACCGCGGCAATTGGAGCGAGGACAAAATCTCTTTCAAGCCAGCCGCGGTATAATAGTTGCGGAACGCGTTATACGGCGCCTTCTCGCGGCCGGCGCGGCCAAACTGCTCCAGCACGTAACCGTGTCCCGGCGGCAGAACTTTGCTCGCGTCATCGAGTCTCAACTCATCCTGGCCTTCGACCAGTTCAAAGCCTTTGAACACACGGTCGGTGAGGATATAGACGTTCTCCCTCTGGAATCCGTAGAAGCTGTGGTCATACAGATCCCTTGACGCTTCTTCAAAGATCATGTCGTTGAGATGGACCACGATGACCGCCCTGCCGAAGTTGAAGTGCGCCGCAAACCGTGCCTCGAGATACATCTGCTCGGCGTCAGCGAGATTTCTCGGCGTTCTGGAGACATCATCCACGTCAGCGGCCTCCAGGTCTTGCGCGGTTACGGCCCGGCCATCTGCTTTCAGCGCGTTGACCTTGTTGACGATTTCCTCAACCGCATTCTCATCGCCTTGTCTTAACGCCGCCTGCAAAGGCCCCCGAACGCCGTTTTCGTCAATCAATCTCTTGACGTCCTGGCCCATCTCCTGCTGTTCGTCGCGGATCGGACTGGAGGAAACCGCGCCGGCTGAATTCAACCGACATCGGTTGAATTCAAATGAGGCGGCCCGCCCATGGTCGCCTTTGGCGAACGTCAAGGCACGGTTCGCCTTGAATTCCCGCAGCGGCCGATTGACAATTCCCGCACTCACTGATATAGTGGCTATCGAAAGGAAAATGAAATGGTCAAGATCGAAATCAATTACCAGCAAATCCTTAAGGCCGTTAAAAATCTTCCCTTGAAAGAACGTGCCCGGCTGGCCAGAGAAATTCAAA
>CAYIQK010000123.1:0-4336 GCA_964365515.1 uncultured Planctomycetales bacterium
GGACAAAACCGCCTGGTGGAAAATTCGATGATCAAAACTTTGGGCGGTTACAGTAAGGATCTGGGCAATGATCTTAAGGTTGGGTTTCAGTATCTCTATGAACAAAGATTGGATTACGGCAATTACCGGAACAACCTTTTGCCGGCGGATTTTGTCTTTGACGAGTCGCGGCATCTGTTGACTCAGCGTATCACCAAAATGTATCAGAACCAGACCGTGACGGTCTCCTTGTTCAATTTTTATTCCCCGTCGGATGCTGACGGTTATGCGCGGCCGAGCCTCAGTTATGACGCGACGGATCAGTGGAAACTGACCCTCGGGGCTAATTTGCCGTGGGGTGAGGACGATCTGACCGAGTTTGGGCAGATGAAGAGAAATAAAAACGTATTTGTGCGGGCGAGGTACACTTTTTAAGGAGGTGATGACGAAATGGCGGAACGATATTTACGAGGTATTGCCGGGACATTCATTCTGGTCAGCCTGCTTTTGGCTCACTTTGTTCACCCCGCGTGGCTCTGGTTCGCGGCCTTTGTGGGGTTGAATCTTCTTCAGTCATCCTTCAGCAATTGGTGTCCGATGATGTGGATCCTCAAAAAACTGGGCGTATAAAATCTGATCTTGATCTTTGAATCATTATATCAAAGAGGTATAATGACGAAAATGAGATCAGGTTTAATCATTTTCTTTTTGACGCTGCACATGCTGTATCAGCCGACGGCTCATGCCGGCGAAGAGACCCGTCTGTATGCCCAAGCCGTGAAGGCGGCAAAATCCGGCCGGCCGGATTTTGCTTTCATGTATTACAGTGCCATTTTGCGGAATTATCCTCAGTCCGAATACCGTGAACGAGCGTTGTTTGCCTCAGGCGAGTATGACTACCAACTGCCCAATACCGCCGAGGCGGCTCGGATGTTTGAGTCCTTCATTGCGGATTATCCGCAATCGCCTGGAAGACTATTCGCCCTCGCGTATCTTTACAAGGCCGCCGAGACTCAAGAGAATCAATCCGCGCTCGATGACCTCAAAAAAGAAATCCTGACGTTCAGGCAGGTGGGGCTTGTCTTTAAGGAATTCAAAGAGCGTGAATACCATTCACCGCTTGAGCGGATGCACAGGGCCGTCTTTCATATCGATAAGGTAGAATTTTATATCGCAGGAGACTTATTTGTTCAGGTTTCCTATTAGGTGGTCATGGCTCTGGACCGTCGGTGCTCTGATCGCCCTCATTTTGATCCTTACGGTCATCTTGAATATCCTCCTTTACTCCTCCAAAGCTAAAATCATTAAAATCGCCAACGCCCGCATCACGGATCGATTGGAAATGGGGCATATGATGTATCTGTTCCCTCATACCGTCCTTCTCGCGGATGTCCGTATCTGGCCCAAGGCAGACTCGCAATCACCGGGACGCTCCCTTAGGATTCCGCTCGTGGCCGCAAAGTTTTCCATCTGGGATTTCGTGGTGAAACGAAATCTCATCATCCGGCAGATCATCCTGACGAATCCGCATATCCGTGACGATGACCTTCGGGATTTTTGGGAGCGAAACGGCCGCCAGATCATCGATCTGTTTCTGAGTCTGCCAAGGACGGATATCAGATTGGCCGTAGGGGAGGCCCTCTTTGATTTGACGCGCAACCCCGCTCGTCCTGATCGCGTGAGTCTCAATCTTGATTTGGTTTTGAAAACCGATACGCTCATTCTGCGGGGGACGCTGCGCAGAGACAAGTTTGCCTATCCGTTTTCCACCGCTGGGAGACCCCGTCGGGTGGCGATGGGGGTGCCGCTGGAATACGACTTTAAGGGGATCCTGATTGACGACGGATTTTTGATTGACAATCTCGCTGTTAAGCGTAAGAACCTTTATTTGAAGCTGTGGGGAAGTCTCCAGAAAATGCAGCTGCAGTTAAACGGCTTCGCGTTTGTCGATACTTATCCTAATGAAGAATACCAAAGCGCGGATCTGAAGTGGGGCGACCGGCTCAGGATTTATCTGCAGGACCTCAGACATCCATCCCCTGGGATTAGTCTGGATGACAAGGATGTTTATATCATCGATATGGACGGCTTAGTCGACATCGCCTTCCCCCAAGTGGATATCCGGCATTTTCGTTTCAATCTCAATGACATGCCGGCGAGCGTGAGGGGAAAAATTTTCTTGTCCGAGTCTCCTTCCGCGTGGTTGGATATCGTGTTTTATCCGGCGAGGTCGAGGTTTTTTAAGATGCAAAATATCAAGAGAGTCCAGACCACATGGAAGGGAACCATCGAAGATGGGATTTTGAAGGGCCGCGGCGGTTTGAACATTTATTTCGACAAGGAAAAGAGTCCCAATTTTCCTGTCGAGAAAATCGGGGGGCGTCTGGAGGAGTTGGCGTTTTTTCTGGATCAACATTCCCGTTCCGTGATGCGCCTCGGCAAAGGCGAGATCGCGATGAGACTCAACGGTAATACTCACCGGTTGGATTTGGAAGATGTGGAGGTTTCTTTAGGGGTTTTAGACAAAAAACTGAAGATTTTTGATGTGAGGTCTCCGTTTTACGGCGGATCGCTCCAGGGAAGAGTGTGGGTCACCAAAGGACCCTCGCGAAGCAAGGTTGATTCTGTTTTTACTCTCCATGATGTGGATGCGGGGCGTTTGGATGATCTTTTGATCCATTTCGTCAGGGCCGAGGGGCGAATCTCCGGAAGAATCGGCCTCACCACACAGCCGCATCTGATGTTCAAAGGCGAATTGAATATGCAGGACGGCCGATTGAAAGAATTTGAATTTTTCAAGTGGTTGGCCGAGACATTTGATCTGCCGTCTCTGCGCGAGGTCGATTTCAAACAGGTTTCCTCGAGTTTTTCGGCGGATGTGGAGAGTCTGAAATTTCAGGATATCCTTCTGAAATCCGATGACATGAACATTGGCGGCTATTTTCACCTCGACCGGCATAATCTTGTCTCCAGTTATTTGTCTTTGGCTTTGAGCAAACGATTGCTCGGGGAATCCCGCAAGTTCCGTCCGATCCTGAAGATCTTTGATGAGGAGGTGCCGGCACTGGTTTTCGATTTTCAGCTCTCTGGCCAGCAGGACGCGATGAACTTCCAGTGGCTGCCTTCCGAGCACAAGCGAAAGATCCAGGAACGGATCCCCGACTTCATTGAGCGGATCATTGAACGCAATATCGATGAGATGATCGAGTCGGCGCCTTCCCTCCAATCGCCTCAATGAACTCGGCCATGCGTATGTTTCCTCAAAATTTTTTGTGGGGAGCGGCGACCTCCAGCCATCAGGCCGAAGGGGGCAACACCAACAATGACTGGTGGTGCTGGGAACACGAGGGGCGCGCCAAGGAGCCCTCAGGCGAGGCCGCGCGTCATTTTGAATTATTCGATCAGGACTTTGAGCTGGCCCACGATCTTCACCACAACGCACATCGTTTCTCCATCGAATGGAGCCGCATCGAGCCGCGGGAAGGCCGTTTTGATGACGATGCTGTCGATCATTACCGGCAGGTGATTCGGTCTCTGCGCCAAAAATCCATCGAGCCGGTCGTTACCCTGCATCATTTCACGAATCCGAAATGGTTTGCCGACCGGGGCGGCTGGTTGAATGAACAGGCTTCTTTCTGGTTTACGCGTTATGCCGCCCGAATCGTTGATGCCGTCGGCAGCGATGTCCGTTATTGGATTACGATCAACGAGCCGATGGTCTTGGTGTATCATAGTTATCTGACAGGCCTTTGGCCGCCGGGACAACGGTCTGTCGTTTTGTGTTGGAAGGCGATGCACCGTCTCATTCGATCTCATAAATCCGCTTACAAAATGATCCATGACGTTTATCAAAAAAACAAGCGGCCTCTGCCGCAGGTCAGCATTGCCCATTCTCTTCGTCCATTCAAGGCGTGTCCTTGGACGCGCGGTGTGATTTGCCGTCTGGGAGTATTTTTACGGCACCAGTTTTTCAATCTGTATTTTTTACGGGAAATCAAGAAACATCTCGATTTTATCGGCGTCAACTATTATGAGCGCGAGTATGTCAGTAACGATAGAGCCCTGCCTTACGGTTTCTGGGGCGGTAAGTGCAATCAGATCCACGGCCATGTCGGCCATGTGAACACTTTGGGGTGGGACAGCTGTCCCGAAGGGTTTTATGAGGCGTTATGCTGGCTCCGGGAATTCCGTAAACCCATTTTCATCACCGAAAACGGCACCTGTGAAGATGATGACGCCTTCCGGCAGAAATTTATCCAGCAACATCTTCAGCAGGTTCAAAGAGCATTGGATCAAGGGCTCCCTGTCATCGGTTATTTGTACTGGTCGCTTTTGGATAATTTTGAATGGCACCAGG
>CAYIQK010000124.1:0-2562 GCA_964365515.1 uncultured Planctomycetales bacterium
GGGGGAGAGAACAACATGTATATAGGGAAGCAAGTCAAGGAATTGCGCGAGACGCGCCAGATGAGCCTGACGGAACTGGCCGAGAAAAGCGGGGTTCAGATTGCCACCTTAAGCCGCATCGAACACCTGAAAATGACCGGCACGCTGGAATCTCACATGAATATCGCCATGGCCTTAGGGGTGGACATCACCAAGCTTTACACCAACATCATCAAAGAGGAAGACAAGATCGATGTCCGGACATCCAAGACGCTCACAGATGTCTTTGTCCACAGCGACAAATCCTCTTACGAGATCCTGACCAGCAAGGTTTTGTCCAAGAAGATGATGCCGATCCTGCTCAAGATCGACCCCGAGGGATCAACCAACAAGGAACAGAACCAGATCGGCGCCGAAAAGTTCGTATTCGTGCTTGACGGCAAGATTGAGGCGCAGATCGGTAGCCAAACTCATCTGCTCTCCAAGCACAACAGCCTCTATTTCGACGGCTCGCTGGAGCACCGGTTTGTTAATATTGGAAATGTGACGGCGAGGATGATCTGCGTGGGAACACCCGTTGCCCTGTAAACGACAGATTTAGGTGTCAGGTGATAGGTGATCAACTATAAACTCATGGAGGCTACACATGGCTAAGCAAGTTACTACCAAGTCGCAAAAAATCCTCGTTGTAGATGACGAAGAAGGCATCCGCGAGTCCCTCAAACTCATCTTGGGCGACCATTATGATCTCATCTTAACCGAAAGCGGGCCGCAGGCCTTGCAGTGCCTGGAGAATGACAAAACGATCGGCCTCGTTCTCATGGACATCAAGATGCCCAAGGTCAACGGCTTAGACATGCTCAAAGAGATCAAGGCCAAACGCCCGGATCTCAAGGTGGTCATCATCACAGGGTACAAGTCAGTCGAGACCGCGAGCGAAGCGTCCTCCCTCGGCGCGTCGGGATACATCGTCAAGCCGTTCAAAAGCGAGGAGATTCTGGGAACAGTTAAAAAAAATCTCCGATGAACCATACATCATTCAGGAGCACAAAGGAAAGATTAAATCGGTGGAACTTGATCACAAAACTGGTCACCAATCGAGCATCGAGAATTAATCATCGAGGATCTAGAATCCAGCATCGAGCATCCATCGACTAGCGACTGTTCAGATTTTTCCCGCCTCATACAATTCAATCATCGCCAGGGCCGGCAAGGGATTGAACTGCGTCCCCGTACAGCGCCTGATCTCTTCGATAGCCGTTTGTTTGCTAAACCCCTGGCGGTAGGGCCGGTCGGAGGTCATGGCGTCGAAGGTATCGGCCACGGCGATGATCGCCGCCGATGGCGGGATCATACCGTCTTTCAATCCTTCAGGATATCCTTTGCCGTCAAAACGCTCGTGGTGATATTTGATGCCGTCCATGCATTCCAACGGCAAAGAAAGCGGATTGACAATCTCGGCTCCTTTGATCGTGTGCTGGCGCATGATGCCGTATTCTTCATCCGTCAATGGCCCGCGCTTGTTCAATATCTCCTCGGGAACGGCAATCTTGCCGATGTCATGGAGCACTCCGGCGATGTACAAATTCTCCAGGAACGTGTCTGAAAACCGTGCCGAACCGTTGACCGTCATCCGTCGGGCGATTTCCAAAGCGTATTGCGTCACCCGTTCCGTATGGCCGTGAGTGTAAGCGTCCTTGGCTTCAATGGTGGAACCCAAGACGGTGATGGTCTGGATAAAAAGCTTGCGGTTGCGTTCGGCCTCGCGCTTCAGTCCGTCAAAAAGCTGGGCATTACGGATCGCCATGGCCGCGTCCGAGGCCAGCGCCGCGAAAAAATCCAATTCCTCCTGCTCGAAGGGCGACTCGTCATATTTTTCCCCCAGCAGTAAAACAGCCATCAACTTGTCCCGGTAATAGGCCGGGACGCAGGCTACGGTGTTGAGCATCTGCATCTGTTCATCCACGCGGTGCAGGAGCTCTTTGGTCTGATGACCGTTTTGGATCACGCTCTCCCTCCAGATCATACGGTTGATGTCGCTGGAGACAATGGCGTTACGGTCGATCGTCAGGGGCTTGAATTCTTTCGCGCGGAAGAGCTTGATGATTGGGCTCTCGTGGTCAAACCGGGTGAAGCCCTGGGGGATTTTGACGCCCGTCTGGCCTCGGGAAATATTCAGGACATAGACCTCCTTGTTGGGGTCGTAGAGGATCATGCCGGCGTGCTTGATGCGCAATTTTTTGACGATCATGCGCACGATGAGCTTGATCAAAAGCTTCGGGTCATGAATCATGATCATGCCCTTGCTGGCGGTCTCTAACTCTTTCTTGTAGTCGATCTTCATTAGGGAGAGACTATAGACGATAGACCATAGACTATAGACTTAGATTACAATTCCTTCTTCACGGCTTCGATGAGACCAAACAGAGTTTTTGCAACTTCTTGCTTTCGTTCCTCAATCTTGCCAAATAATTCGTCTGCTAAATAACCCAACTTATTAGTTAAATGAAGAAGATATTCTGTTTCAGCAATTGAAACGCTTTAATATTCTTATAACTTCGCATCTTTCGCCCTTTTCTCCCT
>CAYIQK010000124.1:2662-4316 GCA_964365515.1 uncultured Planctomycetales bacterium
ACCAGCGGCTTGTGGATATATCCCTTGACGCCGTACTTGTTGGCCTCGTTGATGATCTCCGCGTCCTCAACACCCGTGACCATGATCACCTTCGTCTGGTCATGACTGCCGCGCAGTTCTTTGAGGACATCCACACCCGTCATTTGCTCCATGCGCACGTCCAGCAAGACCAGATCCGGCCTCTGCTCTTCAATGATCTTCAACGCCTCCCGCCCGCCGCTGGCCGTCGTCACGTCAATATGACGCCGCGTGAAAAACCGCTTGGCAAATTCACGGATGTCAATTTCGTCGTCAACGATGAGTAATTTGGGCATGACTTTCGCTCCTTTATTCCAAGATGCTGAATCATAGATCCTCGATACTAGATTTTCGAACATCAAGTATCCAGTATCTATCATCGAACATCACAAGCTTACGCAGCAACTGGCAGCACAAGTCTCGTCTGCGAGCCCTTTTGATATTCCGAAGTAAATTCCACTTTCCCGCCGTGATTTTCTTCAATAATTTTCCGCATCACGTAAAGCCCCAGGCCCGTTCCTTTTTTGCTCGAAAGTTTGGTCGTGAAAAACGGCGTGAAAAGCTTCCTCAGATCATTGCCTTGAACCCCGATTCCATTATCCCTGATGAGAATCTCCAAATTTTTCCCGTGATCGTTGGCGGTGATTTCCAACGTGCCCCGGTACTCCGGCTCTTTGAGATCCTCTCTGCGCTGGACGATGGCGTCGTAGGCATTATCGATGATATTGAAAAATACCTCCTGAAGCTGAGTGAAGTTACCGCAGATCTTGGGGGTCGTGTGGTTGAAATTACGTTTGATATCGAACTGATTGAGCTTGATTTTGAATTGGGCCATCTCCAACGAGGCATCCAGCAGTTTGTCCAACTCAACCGCCGAGAACCCCTCCTCAGCCTTGCGCGAATACTTCAAGAGGCCCTCCACGATCTCGCCGCCGCGCTTGACATTGTCCTGAATCCGGCCTAAGGAATGCTCGATCTCGTCCAGCAGGCCGGCTGTATCCGGCGATAACTCTTCTTTTTTTTTAAGCTTGATCGTGTCCAAGGCGTCGCTGGCGATGAATCCCATGGCGTGCAGACGGTTGTTGATCTGATGCGAGAGCCCATCGGCCATGGTTCCGATTGTGGCCATTTTCTCGGCCTTGATGAGCTGTTCGTGGGTCTTTTTCATGTCCTCGTAAAACTGGGCGTTTTCGATGGCCAATCCCACCTGATTCGCCAGGATCGAGAAGACAATCAAGTCATCATGACTGTACAATTTGTTGGAACGTTTTTTTCCCAATACGATGACGGCGATGAGATTGTCCTCGATGAAACTCGGCAAGACCAAGGTGGCGTTCAGATCTTCCGCGATGACCTGAACCTCGTGAAGGACTTGATCGTTGAAATCCCGGGCCCGCTGTTTGATCTCATCGTACACAAGCGGTTCGCGATGCCTTTTGAGATGATGGACCAAGGCCGTGCCGGAATCAATGACGTTGCGTTGAGCCACGCCCCCCACCCCCTTGACGGCCTTGAGGGTAAACTGAGAAGATTCCGGATGGAAGAGATAAATGGCGCAGTATTCAATGTGCACCGTTCGCGTCACGACATGGACGGTCAAGTTGAGCAGGCGCTGGAGATCCTTGATCCTCCCCAT
>CAYIQK010000125.1:0-4252 GCA_964365515.1 uncultured Planctomycetales bacterium
AAAAGAAGGATGCTGATGATTAAGGTTGTCCATCTCTTCAAAGCTTTCAACGGCCAGCGTGTCTTAGACGATGTCAGTCTGGAGATTTCTAAGGGTGAGATTTTCGTTGTCTTGGGCGAAAGCGGGACAGGCAAAAGCGTTCTCCTCAAGCACATGGCGGGTCTGCTCAAGCCTGATCGGGGAAATGTCTGGATTGATTCCACCGAGATCAGCCGTCTTCGCGAGAGAGAGCTTTTGAAGATCCGTAAAGGGATGGGGTATCTCTTTCAGGAAGGTGCTTTGTACGATTTCATGAATGTCTTTGAAAATATCGCCTTCCCTTTGCGGGAGCATACGGCCTTCGACGGTGAGACGATCCGCCGCAAGGTCAGCCATATCTTGAAACTTGTTGGGTTGGAGGGCATTGAAAAACGATACCCGCCGGAGTTGAGCGGCGGGATGAGAAAACGGGTGGCCTTGGCCAGGGCGGTCATTTTGGATTCCAAGATCCTATTTTGTGACGAGCCGACCTCCGGTTTGGACCCTATCCGAAGCAGGGATATCTCGGATTTGATCCGGGATTTGTCCAGAAAATTGCGTTGCACGACGGTTGTTACATCTCATGATATCCCCAATGCCTTTGGTATAGCGGATCGTTTGGCCCTGCTTAAAAACGGCAAGATCGCCGCTTTGGGGACGCCGGCGGAACTTAAAGGTTCCGCCGATATCTTCGTTAAGGAGTTTGTCCGCTGATGGAAAAAGAAGAATTGACGCAGAAGATTTCCGCGGGGTTATTTTTGGTGATCGGTCTTTTCCTGATTTTTCTTTTCATTTTCATCCTGGGACGGGACAAGGGACTGGCCCAGGCGAAATTTCAGGTTGAGGTCCTTTACAGAAATGTGGGCGGGCTGATGGAAGGGGCCCCGGCGCGCCTGGCGGGGGTCAATGTCGGCACGGTGGCGGGCATTGACTTTTTGGACAGCGAGATTGACGAGCGCCGGGTCAAGGTGACGCTCAATATTCTCCAGAAGTACCGCAGACAGCTGGCGGGCCAGAGTTTGACTTTTGCCATCAAGACCGAAGGCATTCTCGGAGAGAAACTCATCGAAATGGATGTTGTCAAGGGCGGCCGCCCGGCGGACTTGAGCCGGCCGGTCATGGGCGAGGACCCCTTGGACGTGCAGGATTTGGCCGAGGTCTTTGCGCAGGCGGCCGAGTCGTTCACCAAGACGGCCGATCAATTGAGCCAGATTGATGTCGTGGGCTTGACCGAGGCCATGGGAGACAGTTCGCAGGCGCTGTTGACGACCTCCGAAGGGATCAATGAGATGATGGACGAATTGCAGGAGATCGTCCGGAAATCCAAGCGCCTGCTGGACCGCGTCGAACAGCGGATCATCGACGGCAATTTGTTCAAGGTGTTTTAGAAATTTTCGTCTCAATAAGGTCACAGCATGTGCCGCGGAAAATGAGGGGGTAGTCATGCGGGAAAGAGCGGGCCGTAATAGAACAATTGCTTTGAGTGATTCCGAAGTTGAACGTTTTAAAAAGAAGCTAGTTACGCTGCATCAAAAAGCGGTTTTTGGAGAAATCGTAAATAAGACTATCTTTCAAAATGCTTTTGATGCTTTAGAATATCTTCCGGATAGGTTCATAGATTTAGTTTTCGTTGATCCTCCGTATAATCTGAATAAAAAGTTCAATTCAACTTCATTTCAGGAATTAGAAGCCGAAGAATATGAATCATGGTTAGAAACCTGGGTTCCCAAGGTTGTCCGTATGCTCAAACCAACGGCATCATTTTATATTTGCGGTGACTGGAAGTCCTCAGGAGCTATTCACTACGTTGTTAAGAAGTATTTTACGGTACGCAATCGCATTACTTTTGAAAGAGAAAAAGGCAGAGGCGCAAAGACAAACTGGAAGAATTGTTCAGAAGACATATGGTTTTGCACATTAACGAATGATTATCATTTTGATGTTGATGCCGTAAAAATGAAACGCCGAGTTATCGCTCCGTACAAAGATCAAAACGGTAAACCAAAAGATTGGGAAGAAACAGAAGATGGGAAGTATCGTATTACCCATCCCTCAAACATGTGGACTGATATCACGATCCCGTTTTGGTCGATGCCCGAGAATACTGATCATCCAACACAAAAACCCGAGAAATTAGCCGCGAAGATTATATTGGCAAGTTCAAGAGAGGGAGATGTTGTTTTTGACCCATTTCTTGGTTCTGGAACGACATCGGTTGTTGCCAGAAAGCTCGGTCGTCAGTATGTTGGAATCGAAGTCGATGAGCTTTATTGTTGTCTCGCGGAGAAACGTCTTGAAACAGCAGAAACAGATAAAACGATTCAGGGATATGCGAATGGTGTATTTTGGGAACGGAATACTCTCAATGAGCAAACCAATGGGCATAGCAAAAAAGAGAAACTGGGCGACAATTTATATGCTGGTAAATTGATATGATCAACAAGGCTGTTGTTGAATTCATTGATTTTGTCAAATCAAAAGATGGAATCGGTAATAAATCACGATTAATCGACGAAACGCAAAAAAGATTTAAGCTAACAAGAGACAGGTCTGTCTATTATTCAAAATATTTTTCTGTACGTTTCAGTTATTCCGCATCTTCTAGTTTTTCAAATACAGTTATTTCGCTTTCTAATTTACAGAAATTTGATGATTTGCCTTTCATTGTATGCCTGGTAACTCCAGAGGAGAATATTTTATACATAGGGAATACAACATTCTTACAGAAGATAAGCCATAGTTCTCAGCAGTTAAGGATGGACAATATTAGGGGGAGTCTGAATGGTTCGGACATTGTAAAGGAATTTAACGGTTTGAGTAACTCGCCAGAGAATTTTGAAAGATTGTTTAGTATCCATGCGGAAATAGGATTTGATGGGAATCTTGCCCGTTTAGTGGAGGCTACCAACAATATTAGTCCCTCCGGGGAAAAATATAAGATCTCATCAGCTGCTAAGCTTGTGATTGAAGGTGCGCCGGAAAGAGCAATGGAGTTCGTTAAATCAGAAGAATATAAGCAATTGAAATCCGAATTGGACTCAAGGGTTGAACGATATAAGAATGAAATTTTGATAGCGGGATTCATTGAGAATGTTAATATTCGCGGAAGAATCATTGAGTACTTAATCGCCGGTGAAGATGATAATCTTAGGGGTCAATTGATCGAAGCGCTTCATAGCGGCAGTCAGCGAATCCCAAGCTTTAGAACGCAAAATAACCTTGGCGATTATACTCGGATATTTAGCAAATACTATACTGCTACTGATGTGAAAACTAAGATCATGGTACTAAGCTCAAATCCAAAGGCATACAATATTGATAAGCTGTTAGAATTTCTCGTGGAGGATCAGTCTGTTTTTATGCTTTATTTTATCGGTATCGGGCCTCGAAAAATCATCAATCAGATCCTCATATCAATGTTTCAGGTTGATTTATTAAAAAGCACTATTCTTTTGAAGCATTGGTCAGGCAGACATTCAAGAGGAGTGACACAATTTGAGGGTGACACGATTCATGATCTCATTATCGCACCAAATAATGAAATCGATAAAAGGGCATGTAGGGTTTTTTTGAAAACGTTAATAGAATTATAATTTCGGAGGCGCATGAAAGATGTCTGAGGTGACGTTATTCGGTTTGACGCTTCCTTCGTGGATTCTTCTTCCCGCGGCGTTTTTCATCTGGGTGACGGCCCTGCTTTGCGCGAAGAAGATCCTTTTCGGCGTCATCCGCCGATTCGCCGCGAAAACTCCAGCGCCGCTGGACAACATTTTCATCAAATCGTCGGATTTCCCCTTGACTCTCCTCATTTTTGCCGGCGCGGGCGCTATCGTGGAGCGGATGATTCCTTTGGCCGATCCCACGGCATTGACGAATCATTTTTCTCCGATCTTCAAGGCGGCGGTCATCATCGCTATGGGCCTTTTCGCGGACCGGTTCCTCGCCAACGCCATCCGGGAGCATTCCGGCAAAGTGGAGATTTTGAGGAGCTCCGGCGGCATTGCGCGGGGTTTTGTGCGTATCTGCGTCATCGGGTTAGGACTCCTGATCCTTTTGGACAATTTCGGGGTTTCGGTCACGCCGCTCCTCGCCTCCTTAGGGATAGGTTCGCTGGCCATTGCCCTGGCTCTTCAGCCGACGCTGGAGAATTTTTTCTGCGGCATTCAGCTGATTACGGACAAGCCCATCCAGGCCGGGCATTTCATCAGATTAGATTCGGGGGAAGAGGGATATG
>CAYIQK010000126.1:0-4246 GCA_964365515.1 uncultured Planctomycetales bacterium
TTCCCCGTCACCACTTCTGAAATCAAAGCGGTGCGGTATTCTTTTAATAATTCGATTAATTTTTTCTCGCGTCCATCTTGGGCGTCAATCTGCTCGGTTTTATGGTCAAGGAAATCAGCGATCTTTTCTTGTTCTTTTGGGGGCGGAATCAAAACAATAGAATTGCTCAATGCATGATTGCCCAAACCGAATCTTGTTACACCGGATGCCTCAATCCTAAATTGATAATTGATGCAATCAGCCGATAACAGCCAGAAAAGATATTTTCCGTTTATCAGGTTTCCATTAGGCCTGATCTGCGCCAAATGATAACCACAAATCACATTCGGAAGCTCTGATGCCACATAAGCCGGAACAGCAATATCACTCCATTCTTCAGAGTCTTTCGTGACGAGGACATCTCCAATCTTCAACTGAAATTTTCTGATTTCTTCTGGTGAAGCAGTTGCTTCCATGAAATCCAAGTCAGACGTGATGAAATCGTTGTAATAAACATCAACGTAGTTGCAGAGATGGACTGCCTGTTCGCCTTCTTCAGACTTCTTATTAACATTACTGAATCGAACAGAAGCATTAAACTTCAATTTCTTTATTTCCCAATGTTTCGGCACTTTGCCAAGCCATTCGATCCCGGCATCTTTCATCTCAACCTTAGGATTAAGGCCCTTCGTCACAGCCTGATTGATAATCGCCGTCCGCTCTTCTTTCAAAAGCTCAATCATGCGCTCTTTTTTGGCGATCAAATCATCAATTTGCGCTGTCTTGCGATCAAGATAGTTAGAAAGTATTCCCTGTTCATCATAAGCCGAGTTAGGAACAACCACATTGTTAACTTGATCGACAGCTACGGCCGTATACGTAGAGCCAGTTGCGATTCGATTCAATTCATCTAATAGGCATAATGCTCGATAATAAGAATACTTTTTATGTGAATATTCAGGTCTTATAGCACACAATCCACGCCCAATCCCATATGTCTGATCAGCGACATTCACAGCACCTACAGGAGCTCTCACCGACAAAAGAATATCGTCTTTTTGAGCAAGTTTATTTGGATGATCGCACCAAACACTCGGTATAGGATTTAGTCCAGAGAAATCAGCATTGCCCTGTAAAAATGGTATTCCAACTCCTTCTTTATTGCAATTGGTCGATTCCGGAGATTGACCCATTATGGTTTTATCAAGGTACTTTAACCGTTTAATGTTCCAATGAGAAGGGATTTGCCCGATCCACTCTATCCCCGAATCTTTATATGCCGGATATCGTTTCATAAATCCAGCGCTTCGCCTTTTGTGGGCGCCTGCCTGTTTTTGTTTTCCAGATTGTTTCGATCGTTCGGCCATTGCGCCGGGTTATTGATAATGTATTCGCGAATTCGGGTTAATTCGTCCTCGTTGCGAATAATGTGTTCGTAATAATTACGCTGCCAGACATTATGCACATTCGTTTTTTCCCGGAACCATTTTGTTACGCCAATTTTAAAACCCCGAATAACCGAACCAATCGTTTTTGATGTGCCGGATGGGTGTCGTTGTGATTGTGCGGGCGTTGTTATGGATATTTGTAGGGGCGAAAAATTTTTCGCCCCTACGAAATTATTAATAATCAATATCCCATGCAAATGATTAGGCATTACAATGAATTCATCCAATTCCACATGCAAAAAATGATTGGGAATCTCGCGCCAACATAATGCCGTGGTATTGCCGCAATCATTCAATGCCATTTTGCCATCAACAATTTCCCCGAATAAACATTCGCGATTATACGCACAAACGGTAATAAAATACGCGCCTGCCTGCGCGTAATCATATCCTTTCAACCGGATTGAGCGGCGATGACGCAGATTCATTGGCTCAAAACCTCACCCATCAGCCCTTCAGTCTCTTTTTCCAACGCAAGGATATCTTTGCGAATCTCTTCGATTGACCTTAACGGTTTGTATCTGTAAAATTCCTTCGTGAAATTAATCTCGTAACCGACATTATCTTTACTTCTGTCCATCCACGCATCCGACACATGAGGCAGGACTTCGCGCTTAAAATACTCATCAATATCCTCTGTGAGGGGTACGTTTTCGCAGTCGCGTAATTCACTGTCGGCTTCAGGCTTGCCGTCTTTATCTGCACAAACATTGGCTGTCTCATCACGTTCTGAAAGCGCCTTTAAAATTGCTTTCATGGCTGGTTTCGATACAGGCGAGGCCTGTCTCGTCCCCAGGGTTTCTAATGCGGAAATAAAATCCTGCCTATTTTTATAAACTTTCGTACCGCCCATTCTATTGAGAACTTTTTTGATTTCTTTATCATCAAGCCGATCAATACGTTCTTGTGATGCTTGAAAATTTAACCGTAGCGGCCGCTCAATCGTTACGCGGGTATAACCAAAGTATTCGTTCCTGAAAATCTTAGAGTATTCGCCACCTTTAAAGGCACCATATATTTTCGTAATCTCCGCAATATGATCTTCGCCGATTTCATTGCGTTTATTGCCGAGGCTTCTGGCCATTTTCTTAGAAAAACCAGTGGCGTTAATAAGTTGGATCTTACCCTTGCGCTCTTTTTCTTTGCGGTTGGTAACAACCCAAATATACGTGGAAATTCCGGTGTTATAAAAAAGCTGACCCGGCATGGCAACAATCGCCTCAAGCATATCATTTTCAATAATCCATTTTCTGATTTCACTCTCACCGCTGCCTGCACCGCCTGAAAATAAAGGTGATCCGTTAAAAACTATCCCCAAACGCGCTCCGCCATTTTCCGGCCACATCTTGGAAATCATATGTTGCAGAAATAAAAATGAACCATCGCTAATACGTGGCAAACCAGCACCGAAACGTGCGGAGAATCCCAGTGTTTCATGCTCCTTGACAATTTCTTCCTCGATCTTTTTCCATTCCACGCCAAACGGTGGATTGCTTAACATGTAATCAAACTTTTCATCCTTTAACCCATCTTGAGTGAAAGAATTGCCAAATTTAATATGATCTGTATTCTGTCCCTTAATAAGCATGTCGGAATTGCAGATGGCGTAGGACTCCGGATTCAACTCTTGTCCAAACACACGAAGGCTCGCTTGCGGATTCAATTCCCGCAAATATTCCTCCGCCACTGAAAGCATACCTCCGGTCCCGCAGGCCGGATCGTAGAGAGTTTTCACAATCCCTTTTTTGGTCAGGACATTTTTGTCGTTCAAAAAGAGGATATTAACCATCAGCCTGATCACTTCTCGTGGCGTAAAGTGTTCCCCTGCAGTTTCATTGGAAAGGTCGGCGAACTTGCGGATAAGCTCTTCGAATATGTAGCCCATCTCAATATTTTGAATCTTGCCAGGATGTAGATCCACCTCAGCAAATCTCTTCACGACCATATACAAAAGGTTCGATTTATCGAGCCGCTCGATATGATCATCAAAGTTGAAGTGCTCCAGAATGTTACGGGCATTTTTGGAAAAGCCATTGATATAGTTTCTGAGGTTGGCGGTAATATCGTTCGGGTCGGCGACAAGCTTTTGAAAGTCAAACTTGCTCTTATTGTAAAAGGACAGCTTCGCTTTTTTCTTGAGCACTGTTTCAGCGGCGTCTGGCGATAATCCTTTGGTTTGTGGCAAATACGACAACACTGCTTCCTTAGTCGGCTCAAGCACGCAATCCAGGCGCCGTAAAACTGTAAGAGGCAGAATCACCCGGCCATATTCGGACTGCTTGTAATCGCCGCGCAGTAGGTCAGCGATACTCCAAATAAAATTTGCCCATTCTTTAAAATTGTTGATCATACAACCCCTCTCTTATCCCATATCCTTCCTGCCCCCACAAAAATTAAAAACCGGGATTTTTTCCCGGCTCAGGCGTCTCACAGTGCATAGGCGCAGAAGTTTCCACAGATAACGCCTGTCATAACTTATGGCTTCCCCTCTGGAGTTCGTCCATGAGGATAAAAGACTCGGCGATCTCTTTCATCGATCGGCAGGAATCCATGCTTTTTTTGTGAATGAGGCGGTGGGCGGATTCTTCGCTCAAATTGCTCATCCGCATCAAAATGCCCTTGGCCCGTTCGATGAGTTTTCTCGTCTGTAAGGCCTCCTTCGCCTTGAGGGCCTCCTCAACGAGCTTTGTGTTTTCAACGGCCACGGCGGCCTGGTTGGCGACCATCTGCAGGACATTGATCTCTTCCCGAGTGAACACATGCGGGGTCTTCGTGTACACATTGATGAGACCGACGGCCTTGTCCTTGACGACCATCGG
>CAYIQK010000127.1:0-4245 GCA_964365515.1 uncultured Planctomycetales bacterium
GCCCTCCACAACCGTATGGGCGCCGCTGTTTCGCACGCAAAAACGCTCTCCGGCAATGCCGCGAAAATAGGCCTCTCCCAAGACAGCCCCGTACAAAACAACGTTACCGACGAGAATGTTCTCCTCAGGGACAAAGTCCGCTTTCCGGGAAGGATAAACCGCGATTTTCCCGCCGGACAACCCCTTGCCCGTATAGTCGTTGGCATCCCCTTCCAGCATGAAGGTGACCCCTCGGGCTAAAAACGCCCCAAAACTCTGTCCTGCCGATCCCTCAAATTTGACGCGGATCGTGTCCTCAGGCAGTCCGGCCAGGCCGTATCTCTTGGCAATTTCACAACTCAGCATAGTCCCGACGGTGCGATTGGTATTGCGGATCCTGTAGTCCAGACAAACGGGGGCCTTGTCTTCGAGGGCCTCCCGGCATCCTTCGATCAGCCAATTATCCAAGGCATTCTCCAGGCCGTGATTCTGGCATTCCTTGTGCCGGGTCGCGATGTGCGCCGGCACATCCGGTTTGTGAAGGATATTGCTCAGATCAATCCCCTTGGCCTTCCAATGATCAATCGCGTCGCGGGTCTCCAGCATATCCACGCGTCCGACCATCTCCTCAAACTTTCGGAATCCCAGTTCGGCCATGATCTCGCGGATCTCCCGCGCGATGAATGTGAAAAAATTGACCACATGCTCCGGCTGGCCGGCGAAACGCTTTCTCAACTCCGGATCCTGGGTGGCGACCCCCACCGAACAGGTGTTCAAATGACATTTGCGCAGTAAAATGCATCCCAATGAAACCAAGGCAATCGTCGAAAATCCGAATTCATCGGCCCCCAGCATGGCCGCGATGACCACATCGCGGCCGGTCTTCAATTGGCCGTCGGTTTGAACGCGGATGCGCCCGCGCAGATCATTCATCACCAAAACCTGCTGGGTCTCGGCAATACCGAGCTCCATCGGAAGACCGGCGTGCTTGATCGATGTCTGCGGAGAGGCCCCTGTCCCGCCCTCAAAACCGCTGATCAGAAGATGATCAGCCTTGCCCTTGGAAACGCCGGCGGCGATCGTGCCCACGCCGATCTCAGAAACCAGTTTGACGCTGATATCCGCTTGCGGATTGGCGTTTTTCAAGTCATGGATCAACTGCGCCAGATCCTCAATGGAGTAAATGTCGTGATGAGGAGGCGGAGAAATCAACCCCACCCCCGGAGTCGTATGGCGCGTGGCCGCGATCTCCTTGCTGACCTTGTGTCCGGGAAGCTGTCCGCCCTCGCCGGGCTTAGCGCCCTGGGCCATCTTGATCTGGATCTGATCAGCGTTGACTAAATATTCGATCGTGACACCGAAACGTCCCTGTGCCACTTGTTTGATGCGGCTGCGCCTCCAATCTCCGTTGGGGTCTTTCTGAAAACGATCCGGGTCCTCGCCGCCTTCTCCCGTATTGGAAAACCCTCCCAAACGATTCATCGCGATAGCGAGGGTCTCGTGAACCTCCTTGGAAATCGAACCGTAACTCATCGCGCCGGTGGCAAAACGCTTGACGATCTCAGAGGCCGGCTCGACCTCCTC
Source organism: uncultured Planctomycetales bacterium (assembly GCA_964365515.1). Lineage (GTDB taxonomy): Bacteria > Omnitrophota > Gorgyraeia > Zapsychrales > Zapsychraceae > CAYIQK01. The sequence continues at coordinate 1,564 of CAYIQK010000127.1, forward strand.
AATCGGGACAGGCCCGCCGTTCTTGAATTTGAGCAGTCCCCGGATGCTGGCTAAATTCGTTTCCTGGCTGTTCACCAATTTGGCATACTGCCGATAGATCTCGTAATCTCCGGCGCGCACCGCGTGCTGAAGAAGCGCGATGGTCTGAGGGTTCAACTGGTGATGTTCACCGCCGTCACGCCAATGATAGTCTCCGCCTTCATCCAGCATCGCGTCGTAGACGTTGCCTCGCGGATAAGCCGTCTGATGACGGCGGATGGCCTCCTCGGCAACGATCTCGATGCCGATCCCGCCGATGCGCGAAGGCGTGGCCGTGAAATATTTGTCGATGAACTTCTCGTTCAAACCAAGCGCCTCAAAGATCTGCGCCCCGCAATAAGACTGGACAGTGGAGATGCCCATCTTGGAGATGATCTTGAACAGCCCCTTACGCGTCGCCTTGAAAAAGTGTTCGTGCGCCTCTTGGTAATCCAGCCCCTCGGGGTATCTTCCCTGCTTGATTTCGTTCTCCAGCGTCTCAAAGGCCAGGTAAGGATTGACGGCGTTGGCGCCGTATCCGATCAAAACAGCGAAATGATGCATCTCGCGGGCCTCGCCCGTCTCCAGGACCAGGCTCACCTTGGTGCGTGTCCCTTGACGGATGAGATGGTGATGCAGGCCCGAGCAAGCCAAAAGCGAAGGCATGGGGACATGCTCCTTGTCTATTCCCCTGTCGGACAAAACCAAAATGGTGTATCCTTGGGCAACGGCCTCATCAGCCTCTTCGAAAAGATTCTCCAATGCCGGTTCCAATCCCGCGGGACCGTCCACCGCCTTAAAAACCGTTGAAAGCGTGACGGCCTTGAGACTCCCGATCTGAACATGACGGATCTTTTCCAGTTCTTCGTTGGTGAGAACAGGCCTTGGGATGCGCAGGCGATGGCCGTGCTGAGGCGTTTCATCCAGGAGATTCCCTTCACTGCCCAGCATCAATCCTTCATCCATGACAACCTCTTCCCGGATCGGATCAATGGGAGGATTGGTGACCTGGGCGAAAAGCTGTTTGAAATAGTTGAACAACGGCTGAGGCCGACGGGAGAGAACCGCCAGCGGCGTGTCAGATCCCATGGAACCTGTGGCCTCAGCGCCATTGACCGCCATGGGCTGAAGGATCAACTTGATATCTTCCAAGGTGTATCCAAAGACCCTTTGCCGTTCCAAAAGGGTTTTTTCATCAAATCCGTGCACTTTTTTTGGCTTGGGCAAATCCTCCAGGTGAACAAGATGTTCCTTAAGCCACAGACCGTAAGGCTTGCGGACGGCATAGGTGTGCTTGAGTTCGGCGTCATCAATGATGCGGCCTTCCTGCGTGTCAATCAGAAAAATCTTGCCCGGCTGCAGGCGCCATTTCTTGAGCACCCTCTCCGGTTCAATGGGAAGAACCCCTGTCTCGGAGGCCATGATCACCAGATCATCTTTGGTCACCCAATAACGGGAAGGCCGAAGACCGTTCCTGTCCAAAACCGCGCCGACGCATCGTCCGTCGGTGAAGGCGATCGAGGCCGGCCCGTCCCAGGGCTCCATCAGGCACGAATGATACTCATAAAAGTCCTTCTTTTCCCGGCTCATACTCTCATGGCCGTTCCAGGCCTCAGGGATCATCATCATGATCGCGTGCGCGAGCGACCGCCCGGAAAGAACAAGCATCTCAAAGACATTGTCAAAAGTGGCGGAGTCACTGCCGTGAGGCACGACAACGGGGAGAATTTTGTTGATATCCTCCCCGAAGACCTCCGAGACAAACTGCATCTCCCGGGCGTGCATCCAGTTGATATTCCCGCGCAGGGTATTGATCTCGCCGTTATGCGCGATCATCCGGTACGGATGGGCGAGCGCCCACGTCGGGAATGTGTTGGTGCTGTAACGGGAATGCACCATCGCGATGGCCGAGACCATGTCCGGATCGCTCAAATCCTGATAAAAGCGGTCCAGTTGTTCGGACATCAACTGGCCCTTGTAAACGATGGTTTTGCTGGAGAGACTGCAGAAATAATAATAGCTCCTTTGATTCAAGACAGAGGCCTGAACCTTGTTATACAAACACTTGCGGATCACGTGCAATTTGCGCTCAAAGGCTTCGGGAGAGGTATTTTTCCCGCGGCCGATCAAAAGCTGTTTGAAGGCAGGCATGACCGAGCGGGCCACTTTGCCGATCTTAGCCGGATCATGAGGAACATCGCGCCATCCCAAAAAGTTCTGACCCTCCTCGCGGATGATATGCTCAGTCCATTCTTCCATGGTATTGCGATCTCCGGGATTCGGCGGCAAAAAGACCATCCCCACCCCATAATCGCCCGCCGGCGGCAAATCAATACGCAATGACGCGCATTTTTTCCTGAAGAACGCATCCGGCATCTGGATCAAAATGCCGGCGCCGTCCCCCGTTTCCGGATCACAGCCGCAGGCCCCGCGGTGGGTGAGATTCTCCAGGATCTGGATGCCGTTACGCACGATATCATGGGATTTCTGCCCCTTCAAATGGGCGACAAACCCAACCCCGCAGCTGTCGTGCTCAAAGCGCGGGTCGTATAAACCTTTTTTCGACTTGTATTGTTCTGGAATCATAGCTTTTTCATTGTACTAATTTCCCCGCAGAATTCAACCCAAAATGTCACAGTTGTCACAGTAAATTTGTCCCTTATT
>CAYIQK010000128.1:0-4215 GCA_964365515.1 uncultured Planctomycetales bacterium
TCCTCGCCGGTGGGGGAAGTTAAAGAGTTCAGCCGTTCTCTTCCCCAATATGAAATGGCCGGTGTTTTGGATATGATTAGAGCAGTTTCAGCGGCGCAAAATTTTGAGGGCAATCAAGAAGAAGATCTGCAGTTAGCGAAAACACTAAAACATGCGGGGCCTCAAGGAAGGTTCAAGAACGACTACCTCGTTACATTCGCCGACGAAAGGATCCTCGAGCAGTTTGATACATTGAAATTCCGCTATGATGCTCTCAGCATATATCCGGTGAACGGCAAGCCGCCTCTTCATTTTACTTCCGACACCCTTTATCTTGAAATCCCGGGCGATGGGGAACATATATTTAAGATAAAAGATGAGAGACGCCCAATTGAGGGTTTCCGTGTTAGCCGTATATCCAGGGACGAATTTGAAACGGAAAAGGCGTTTTCGGTCCCCCAAGATCTGGAGGATGTGGGCCGGCTGGCAGAAGAGATCAACCGGCTGGCTCGCGGGTTTGGTACCAAAGGTGATGTTGTGCAAGAGAAAGACGGCCGTCTCTCTATTGTCGACTCGCAAGGATTCTCCAGTCGATCTGTTAGCAGAACGCTGGCATTTCATCTGGGGATCTGGAAAAAAGATTCGAAAAATCCGGCCGTACAAAAAGCGGCCGCGGACCTTCTGGAGAAAATGGGAATTGAGGCGCCAGGCGTGAAGGCGCAAGGCGAGCAAAGCGCCACTGTCCCTTCGCCACTGGTGGGGTTGCAGGATTATTTGCGGGATCGTCGGGCGGCCGGGGAGATAACCCCTGCGGAAGCAGAATTTGCCGCAAGAGGCGTCAATGACTGGCTTACGCGTCCGGGATATCCCCCAAAATTGGTGACGAAATTACGGCAATTGATCGCTGAACAGGATTGGACAACGATTACGCAGGGTTTTTACAGGGTATTGGAGTTTGGGACTGCGGGAAAACGCGGGTCCCAAGTTGACGAGCAAGGAGATGTTTTGCCCGGCCCCAATTATATCAACGATTACACGGTCGCTGAATATACTTTAGGGTTAGCGCGGTATTTATTAAAAACCGGACAACAGGACAGGGGTGTTGTCCTCGGAGGAGATACGAGGATAAAATCCATTTTGCCCTACAGAAGAGAGCCGTCCTATACGGAACTTCAGGCCCAAATACTGCGGAAGATGGGGATCAAGGTGTATCGTTTCAAGGAGCCGCGATCCATCGGACATGTGGCATGGACCACGGTTAATTTGGATGCGGCCTCCATGGAGTATAATTCCGCGAGCCACAATATGTGGATGGATAACGGGGTTAAGGCTTCCAATGAGTTCGGGGCCCAATTGTTCGCGGATGAGCGTTCCGGGATCCTTGAAGAGATCAAAGGTGTGGCGCCGGAAGATATCGCGGACCTTGCTTTGGATGCCTTTGATCTTGAGCAGGACCGTAAGCAAAATCCCGGCATGCATACCCTGCTGGGAAGCAGGCAAGATCAGGAAAGTGATCCTTCTGTTGTTGATGCCGATTCTGAATATATCCAGGTTAATCAACGTTATGTCGAGAATCCGGGTATTGTCCGCCAATATTCGCCGCAGGTCCATTCGTTTTATACGCCCATTCAGGGGGCGGGTATTTATACCATCCCTCACATTTTAACCGGCGGGGATGATTTCAAGTTTCATGTTGTCATATCGCGGAAACAACGGTCGCAAGACAGCGAAGGGCGGTTTAATACGGTTGAGAAACCGGACCCCAATTATGTTAATGAAAAGACGGGCGCGCGGACACTCGACTCGGCGATCCAGGAAGCCGAAGAAATGGAAAAGAGCTCGGGGATCAAATTCGATTTTGTTTTTGGGACAGACCCTGATGCCGACAGGTCTTCTTATGCCGTCCGGAATCGGGAAGGGAAGTGGAAGGTCATTAAGGCCAACGATGTGTGGTCGCTGTTCGCGTGGTATCGGTTGACTCAACTTGCCCGGCAGGGGAAGCTCAAGGATGGAGTGTGGGCCATAGAGACATGGGTGACTACGGATTTGATCGCGGAGATTGTCCAGGATCCGCAATTCAATCTGAGGGTATTAAAACCCGCGGTTGGCTTCAACAAGATCGCCGAGGTTGCTTTGAGGGAAATCGTTTTGCCTGTCCTTGTCGAGCGCCACGGCGGGGTTGATCTCAAGGAGCTCCAGAGGACCAAGGTGTTGACATTGGACAAACTGGTGGGCATCTTTGGGGTCTCTTCACGGAAGGAGATGATGGGGGAGATCAACGCGATTTTGAAGGAATTCCTGCTTTTTGGCGCCGAGGAAAGTAACGGTTATTCTCCCGGCGGACACACCTTGGAAAAAGACGGTGCGGTCGCGGCGGTCACTTTCCATGAAATTGCCGCTTTTGTTAAATACATCAACAACAATAAAGAAGTGGCCGGTCGGGACGATCCTTTTCTCGCCTCTTATTTTGCCGCCTTTGCCGGGAAGGATTTGGCCATCGATGAATTGTTGAATCGCGTTTATCTTCAGTACGGATATTACGCGACGGAGAATATACCGCTTCCCTTTGAGGGATTGACCGGCAACGCGCAAAAGGACAAAGTCCTCAAGGATATCTCGGATTGGGCCGCCAAGGTCAATGATGGCAAGGAGACCGTGACGATAGGCGATGATCAACAGGTGCAAAAGGTTTTTAGCGGAAAAGAGCAGGCAAGCACCGAGAACGTTCAATTCAACGAGCCGGGCTATAAGTTCATGCTGGGTGAAAAAGATTATATCGCCACCCGCCCATCCGGCACGGAGCCCTACATTCGTCTTTACGGGCAAAAATACGTCCCCTCCGTGGCATTAAACTGGAACAACATCGAAGCGCAGAAAAGAAAGGCTGATGATGACATTACAAAAACTGTCTTAGCGGTTAAGAAGGCGCATACCCCTGCTTTTTCCCCAGCCACGGCCTCTCAGATCCGTGACGATGAAGAAGAGGGGTTTTCTCCTCCTGCGGAGGATGTCGAGAGAAATGATGTCTCCCCGGACGCCTCCTCGCCGGTGGACCCTGTGTTTTATACACCTAAAGAATTTCTGGGTTTAAGAGGCTCAGATAAAATTATGGGTATATTTTTTATAGATTTGAAGCCGGGCAATTCAAAGGGATTTAAGCGAATAAAGATGAAGGGAATAAACGTGGTGTACGGTTCTACAATGGAGCCCATCGCGATTCGGGGTACCTCTGATGGATTTTATTATGAAAACATACCTTTCGGGGAAATTAAACAAATTGTGAAAGCGCAGGGGCTCTCTTTTGATGGTTTTTCTAAGGTTGCCGGAGATTACATAAAAAAAGGAGATAAGATCAGAATTTGGAGAAGAGGAGAACCGAACCGCGTGGATGCGCGTTTTGAGGAGATCAAAGGCAAAAAGCTTTGGCTTACCGGGACCAAAGGAGTCAAGATAAGCATCCCGAAAGATCAGATTCTTATTATTAACGCCGCATCCTCGCCGGTGACCGGCAAGTCGCAGGGAGATGTCTCCGGCTGGGTCAGAGAATGGGCAGAAAAGACGCGTCAAGATGACGAAAAAATATGGGGTGAGTTAAAGCGTCTTTTTGAAGGGACGATTGCGGGGATGACTGGGGAAGACATAAAGGCTGTGAAGATTATTCTGGAGGGAGCTGACCATCCGTTAGAAACCGCCCTGGCGCATTTTGAGGAAGATATCTTGCGGACAAAAGAACGAACCGAGTGGACGCATCTTATCCGCGGCCGGTTTATGCAGATGCCGACGGTATTGTCGCTTTTGACTGGTGCGGGTTATTTCGAGGCCCGCCGGGGGGCTGAGAGGTCGTTACAGGAGAACAATACGACTTCCCACGGCCCCGTCTCCTCGCCGATGATTGGAGAGGGGCAGGGGGCAAGGGTCCCCTCGACTCCGCTCGGGACTCCCTTCGGTCGCAAGGAGCAGGGGATTGTGAGCGGCGAGATAGGAGATACGAGCGACGCGCCCGGCGGTATCGATTTGAATCCCGCTCTTCTCGACCTGCAGATCAAGCGCGACGGCAACGGCGTGCCGCTGCCCTTGCCCATGCAGCCGATTCAAGATATGCACATTGAAGGCTTCCTGCCCATCATTATCAACGTGACGCCGGTGACGAACCTGCCGATGTTGTTGGGCCTGGCTGATTCCACAGCAGAGACACAGGCAATAACCGCAACGCCGGATTTAAAAGCCTCCCAAAGG
>CAYIQK010000129.1:0-4215 GCA_964365515.1 uncultured Planctomycetales bacterium
TTTAAGAGATACTATTCAAACGCGCGACGACATTACCGATGGCGCGGACGACAAGCAAATCGATGCTGTCTTCGTTGACGACGACAGAGCAACAATCTTCGTGATTCAAGGCAAGTTTATTGGAACGTCCTCAATGGACGGAGAACCACTTCGGGAAGTCCTGTCCGCATGGATACAGATGCGGGACCTCGTACGCCTCCAGGAAGTCGGCAATAACAAACTGAAGCAGAAGCTAGCCGAAGTCGCCCGCGCTATAGAGGACGAGTACGAAGTGTGCTTTGAGTTGATTACTACAGCCGCCTTGACGGAAGGCGCACAGAAAGACTTGGCGACATTCCAAGAACAGCTTGCAGAGCTTTCGGCAAAGGACGAGTTTCCCGCTACGCTCATGCTTGTTAATGAGGATGAATTACGCCGTCGTTACGACATTGCCCTCGAAAGGGAAAACCCTTCACTTTCACATTCACTCGACCTCAGCGCATGTCAGACCCTTCCAGTGAAGATCGCGGGGACGCAAGTTGTGATTGCCGTTGTGCCACTGTCGGAGTGCATAAAGTTCCCCGGCATTAAGGACGGCACCCTCTTCCAGAAGAATGTCCGCCAAAGCCTTGGCTTGAGTAATGCGGTCAACAAAGGAATCAAGAACACGATATATGGAGATCGACACCGCGATTTCTTCTTCTTTCACAACGGAATAACGGCGATCTGCAGCAAGATGGAGACGAAAGACTCCAAACTGCATCTGCACGGCGTTAGCGTGGTCAATGGTTGCCAGTCGCTTAATACCATTCTCAGTTGTAGCGAGAGGGTCAAGACATTGACAGATACAAACCTCTTGTTTCGATTCTACGAGATTCCGCAACGAGATCGCGCCGACAAGATCAGCATAAACACAAATTCGCAGAGCGCCGTAAAACCCCGCGACCTACGCAGCAATGACAGGCACGTGCTGAATCTGAAGCGATCCTATGAGCAGAAGTTTCCAAGGGGCTACTTCGTTAGCAAACGTGGAGAGGTTCCGCCGGCCGACAGAGACAAGGCATTGGTTGTAGACTTGTCGCAACTGGGGAAACACCTGATTGCGTGGCACTCACAACGCCCAAATGTTGCCTACAGCGAAACGAAAATATTCGACAAGTATTTTGAGCAACTTTTCAAACGCGAATACCGCACCGATAATGTTCATGCGTTGAACAATTGGATGAATCAAGTCTGGATGGCATGGGCGAAGGATAATCCGCTCGGATTGAACGAGACGCTGCTGGCTATGCGTGCCTATGCCCCGTATCACCATCTCTACGCTGTGTCCATGTGCTTCGCCATAGCGAACAACCGGACTGATCGTGTCCCCGATCCTGATGCGTGCTTTGTCAAAGCACAAGCGGCTGGAATGGTCGATGATATTGTGAAAATTGCTGGCACCAGTCTGAACATGGCGCTGGAAGCCGCCGCCAATGAGACTCAGCCAGCGAATCGAGTCTTCAGTCCTCAAAACTGGATCAAAGCCAAAACCTGTCTCGCTGGAATCAATTTCGCAATCCGCAACTACTTCAGTATACTGCCATTGATGCCACAGGGGGGGAAAGAGATGAAGGCAAAGCTTGATGCGGCACTGTCATTGGAAGCAGAGGACTTTGAGTCCAGATGGGCAGCAGATTAAACTGCGAACAAGGCGCTGTAGCGGACGGGCTACCGCCCACTGCTGAGTTTTAGCGTTAAGTCTTATGGAAGTATTCCTTCTTATAGTCGGCGTCCTTTTAGGATTACTGGTTACATTGTTTGTGCAGCCGGTGATTCAAGATCGTGCGGATGAAACTCTCGTTCGCTGGTTAGGCACAACGAAACTCCGAAAAAAGAAGTCACTTTCCGGTCCCTGGCATCAGCGCTGGTGGGTTGAAAGTGAAGTCTTCCCCGTAGCAAATGAAGACAAGAACGTTGTCGTGCAACAGTTCCGAAATCGGATATATGCCACGCACGTATCGCAGGGGCGCACTTACAACACGACCGGTATGGTAGAACAGGAAACCTATGTCACGGGCACATGGTACGACGAGTACTCTGGCCCTACATACCACGGGGCGTTCCAACTCCGAGTGCTCCCAGGTGGTGATACTCTCCTTGGAAAGTGGATTGGGTTTGGAACAGATGGAAGAATTAAATCAGGTGACTGGGAGTGGAAACGTCCGGAAGTTGAAAAGTATCCACTTGATAGAGCTTAATCCACTTGGGATTTCGTCTGGATTCATGTATAATTAAAACAAAATATTAAAGGAAACATGGAAGATTTAAAGGCGAACAATCTAGAGTGTTTTACCATTGGGCATTCGAACCACGAGGCGGGGCATTTTGTAGACTTATTAAAGAGTCACAAAATAAACTGTCTTGTGGATGTCCGCAGTTCTCCTTACAGCAAATTCACGCCCCAATTTAATAAAGAGAATTTGGATACGGAATTAAAGAAGGAAAAGGTTTTATATGTTTATTTAGGGAATAAACTCGGGGGGAGATATTTGGATCCCGAGTTGTTATATCCTGGTGGAGTCGTCAATTATAACAAAGTCATGCAGCAAGAGGAATTCTGCGCCGGAATCAATAATGTGATCGGCAATATTAAAAAAGGTTTAAAGATAGCGTTAATGTGTGCGGAAAAGAATCCTCTTGATTGCCATAGATTTTTATTGGTTGCGAGGGCTTTGTCTAACAAAGGTGTCAGGGTTAAACATATTCTGGAGAACGGAGAAGTTGTTTTAAATGAGGATTTAGAGAAACAATTGCTGCAAAAATATAAACGTGGATTCGATCAGCTTTCATTCTTTCAGGAGAACCTTTCGCGGGAGAAAACACTGGAGGAGGCTTATCAAAGAAGAAACCAGGAGGTTGGATTCGCGGCTGAAAGGGTCATGGATTAAGAATGGATCTTTATACGATCGGTTTTACAAAGAAATCGGCAAAACAGTTCTTTGAATTATTAAAGAAAAATCAAGTTAAGTGTTTGATTGATACGAGGCTAAATAATAAATCGCAGTTGGCAGGTTTTGCCAAGAAGGAAGATCTGGAATATTTTTTAGACGTGATTGCCAATATCAAGTATGTATACAAGCCTGAATTTGCTCCTTCCGATGAAATTCTGACGAAATACAAGAAAGGATTGATGACCTGGAAGGAATATGAAGAGAAGTATCTGCATTTGCTTGAACAGAGGAATATATTGAAAGATTTAGACTTTTCTTTGTTTGAAAATGCCTGTTTTCTATGCAGCGAACATTCCCCTGAAAATTGTCATCGGCGCTTGCTGGCTGAGTACCTCGCGCAGCATAATCCAACCCTTAAAATAATCCATCTGTAAAAGGTGTACATGTTTTATAAAGACATTGTCTGTCTGGCTAATTCGAGGAAAATGAATGGGCGATGCGTTGCCGGTAAAGACGTAAAGACCAAGGAATGGATCAGGCCTGTAAGCAGCAACGAGTGTGAAGAGTTGTCTCTTGGTCAAATCAAGCCGAAGGGCAGGCAAACCCTCAATCTATTGGATATTGTTAGAATCCCATGTAAAGTGAAAAAACCGTCCCGGCATCAGCCCGAAAATATTTTAATTGATGACGGTTCGTGGGAGAAAATCGGTGAGTTTGAACCAAAGCAGTTGGATTCAATATGTGATCATCCCAAGGCAATTTGGCTGCTCGGAGAACACGACGACAGAATTCCCGTTGACTATTTTAACAAGATCAAATCGGACTCCTCACTTCTTCTCATAAAACCATCTGATCTATTTTTGAGGCGTGATAACTATACCGATATGAACGGTGTTACTAAGAGAAAGCTAAGAGCGATTTTTTCATATAATGGGAAACAATATAGTTTTGGGGTGACCGACCCTCTTGTGGAAAGTCAATATAAGAATAAGCCCGAGGGAGATTATCGGATTTCCGGCAGCAAGATATATTTATGTGTAAGCTTAGGTGAACCTGCCCCATGGGATAATTGTTGCTATAAATTTGTTGCAGCATTGATTCAAGTTTAATATTGACTCCACTTTTTGAGTTGTTTTTATCCCCGCAGTCAAGCATTTCCCGTCGGTAATTCCCCCAGATTCTGAACCCGGGTTAAGTTATCTGCACCAATGTCTTCTGTCCAGGCTCCGGTACTGGATCGCCTCCGCGAGGTGTTCCGTCCGCAGCGTCTCTTCCCCGGCGAGATCGGCAATGGTCCGTGAGA
>CAYIQK010000130.1:0-4199 GCA_964365515.1 uncultured Planctomycetales bacterium
CGGTTAAGGATGTTTTCGATATTGTGATGGAGAAGAAGAATGCCGCCTCCTCGCCGGTGGTGGTGACAAAGCAAGATGTGCGCTCTTGGAGTGGGTTTGATGGTTTGAAAGAAAATGACGCTACCGAAATTACTGTTAAATCTTCAAAAAAAGATGTAAAAAAAAGAGTTCCTATCGCAACAGTCGGTCGTAGGGAGAAGGAGACGGAGCCTTCGCTGAGTATGCATCGCTTAAAACAGGAATTAACCACTGATATTTATGGCGTAGAGTTGAAATCTAGAACAGGCAAAAACAATCTACTCTTTAACATCGGTTCTACCAGCGATGGCCAGTCTTGGATTAGTGTGTATCAGAGCAACGACGGTGAAAATTTTGAATTTGTGGGGAATAAGGACGAAAGGCCACGCACAATCAATGTAATCGAAGCCATGAAGGCGCTGAACTTTAGAGTTTTTGAAGGTGAAAAAAGAGTCGAAATCATTGTATCCAAAGATTGGTTTGATTTTTGGAAGGACATTCAAGAAGGAAAGCTTATTGCAGATGCCGAACTTGAAACCCTTAATGGATTTAGGTTTGAGTTCAAATTAGCCTCCTCGCCGCTTGGTGCGACCGCAGGTGAAGAGACGGTTTCGCCCATTAAGCCGCCTGTGGTTGAGCCAGATCAAAAAGGCGGTATCGATCTTAACCCCATGCTCATGGATCTGCAGATCAAGCGCGACGGGAACGGGATCCCGTTGCCGTTACCGCAACAGCCGGTGGAGAATATGAAGATCGACGGCTTTGTGCCGGTCATCATCAATATTACCCCGGTGTTCAACCTGCCGATGCTTTTAGGGCTGGTGGATACTCCTACGGAAGCGCCGGCTACAGGCGCAAGCTATAACCGGGGTTTAAGCCCCATGGACAGAAAATCGACGTCCAAAGCCCGCCATGATTACTTCTATTCATAAATCCCATAATACACTGTCCTATCGCATTCTTTCCGCGTTCATCGCCTTCACATTTATTTTCAGCCTTGTTTTGCCGCCGGGCTACGCCCAGTTGATCCCGCAGACGCTCCTGAATCTCCCCGCGCCGGGGACGATGGTCACACCCAGCGCGGCTTTTACTCCCGCCCTTATTAATGGCATCACGATCCACCCTGAGAACCCGCTGGAATTTGATTTTATCGTCGGCACTGGTGACGATAATCTCCAGGGGAAGGCCTTTGAAGAGGAATCTGTCAAACTGATCAAATACTTTCTGGCGTCCTTGACGGTTCCCGAAGATGAGATGTGGGTCAACCTGTCTCCGTATGAGAAAGACCGGATCATCCCGCAAGGGTTCGGGACAACGGAGATGGGCCGGGACCTTCTGGCGCAGGACTATATCTTAAAGCAACTGACGGCCTCGTTGATGTACCCGGAGAAGGAATTAGGCAGTGAATTCTGGAAGAAGATTTATCAAAAAGCCTACGAGCAGTACGGCACCACCGAAATTCCGATGAATACCTTCAACAAGGTGTGGATCGTGCCGCAGAAGGCGGTTGTCTACGAGCACGGCAACAGCGCGTTTGTGGTGAAAAGCCGTCTGCGAGTTATGTTAGAACAGGATTATTTCGCAGCGTCACAAGGTCACAAAGTCACAAAGTCACAAGATGGTGACCTGGCGACGGCGACCGAAGGGAGTCCCCGACAGGGGAGTGACGTGGTGACCACAAATATTATTCGTGAGGTAATTCTCCCGGCCATCGAAAAGGAAGTCAACGAAGGCAAGGGCTTCGCGAATTTACGGCAGATTTACAATTCGGCGATCCTGGCGGCGTGGTTCAAGCAAAAATTAAAGGTAGGGACAGGTCGCGACCTGTCCCTACTGGGACAAGTCTATGTGGACAAGACGAAGACCAAAGGCATTGACGTTGACGACAAGACCGTCAACGAGAAGATTTACGCGCAATATCTGGAGGCCTTTAAGAAGGGCGTGTACAACTATATCAAGGAAGATTACGACCCGGTGACCAAAGAAGTGATCCCGCGCAAATACTTCTCCGGCGGGACCAACCTGAAAGTCGGCGACCTGGTGGAGACGTATAAAAACGGCCAGCCGCTGACAAGACCGCAGCAGGAGATCCTGGGGGAATATCTTGCCGGATTAAAAGCATATAACAGCGGCCAGGTCCGGGTCAATTTGGTCGAATTGTCCGAGAAAACATCCGTTGCCGATGCCCAAAAAGCCATTGCTTCTTCTCAACGAACGGCCCTTCGACTTCGCTCAGGACTCCCTCCGGTCGCGAGCGACGAACGACGAAAGACGAAAGAAGCCTCCTCGTTGGTGGAAACATTGCCTGCAGATCAAAGGCTTCCCGATGAAAACAGTGCTAAAACAGGTAAAGAATTAACCGCTAAATTAATTAAGGCCCAAAACGAAATGGTTCTCTCTTGGGAAATGCCCGGACGAGATGGGTTTGTATATACCGAGATATTATTACGCGAGAGTCCTGGCGTCATTGTTGTAGCTACTCAGGAATTTGAGAGAAAAATACCAGATCAGGATATTTCTCAAGTGACCGGCGAAGCATTAATCCGCTGGCTTTACGAAAGAGGAGCTCTAAAGTATGTTGAGGGAAGCGAGGTTAAGCCCGCCTCCTCGCCGGTGAGTTTTGCGAAGTTGACCATAGACGATATCCAGGAATTTGGAGGAAAGAATTTCATGGTGCGCGTGGATTTCAACGTCCCCATGACTAACGGGACTATTACCGACGATACCCGGATCCGGGCGTCTCTTCCCTTGATCAAGAAGATCGTTGCTGGAGGGGGGAAGGTTATTTTGACCGCTCACCTTGGCCGGCCGCAAGAGCGGAAAGCGGAGATCATCGCGGTCAAGAAAGAACAAGGTATTCCCACGAGCAAGGCGTATGATTTGGCCGTGGAACAGATGCAGAAGGAGGCGACCCTCGGGCCGGTTGCCAAGCGTTTGAAGGAACTGCTCGCCGCGGACGACATAAAAATTCACTTTAATCCCGACTATCGAACGGCCGGACAAGAAGAGGCCGCCGCTTTTATCGCCAATGTCATGAAAAAAGGCGAGGTCCTGCTTTTGGAAAATGTGCGGTTTAATGACGAGGAAGAAATGTTGGTCAATGCCGAAAGTAAATTGAAGAAAGTAAAGACGGAGACGGACAAGTTAAGAGCTGAAAATGAAGTTGCTCAAGCGCTTGAAGCGCATCGTCGGTTTTCAGAGATGCTGTTTAAGGGTATTGATGTGTTCGTGCTCGACGGCTTTGGCGTGGCCCACAGAGGACACGCTTCGGTGATAGGGGCCGCTTTCCAGGACATCCCCCGCGTTGCCGGACCCCTTTTGAAAGACGAAATTGTCGCCTTACAACAAATACGGCATAATCTCAATTCAGCTATTATGGGAGGCAGCAAAGTTTCGGACAAGATCGATGTCCTCAAAAGGATCCTGGTCATGGATACCGTCCAGTCCGTTTTAATAGGCGGGGCCATGGCCAATTCTTTTTTGAAGGCCAAAGGGTACGAATTGGGCGGTTCTTTTGGCACAAAAGCCGATCAGGTGGACATCGCCCGTGAACTTTTGGCCAACCCCAAGATCGTTATCCCCGTCGACGGGGTTATGGCCGGCCGTTTTGACGATAAAGCCGAGCATCGGGTGATCACTTTTGGGGAAGAAGATGTTCCGGCGGGCTGGATGGTCGTCGATATAGGGCCCAAAACCAGGGCCATGTACGCGCAGAAAATAGCTTCTGTCCCGGCGGACACTTCTATTTTCTGGAACGGGCCCATGGGGGCTTATGATAAACTCCCTTCTTTTGCCGCGGACGGGACACGGCAGGTAGCCGAGGCAACGGCCGAGGCGCAAGCCTTCACGATGGTCGGCGGAGGCGATTCCGTTGATGCCGTCAATACCTTTGGCCTTAGCGGATACGGACATGTGTCGACCGGCGGTGGAGCGGCCCTGGAGGCTTTGGAGTTGGCGGAGGGACGCGAACTGGCGGGTATAGCCGCTTTGTCGCCTGCCCTCGCCTCCTCGCCGATAGCGGCGGTCATGAAATTCTTGCCTGATGAAATTGGGCGGGGCATCTGGGCCGGCAATCTCTTTGCTTGGAAATTTAATTCCCAGCTGAACCGCGTCACTGGCGGGAATGAGTCCGATAAATTGGAAATCGCGAAGGGCATGGGTGATTTGGTAAGAATTTTGAT
>CAYIQK010000131.1:0-4066 GCA_964365515.1 uncultured Planctomycetales bacterium
ATGACCACCTGGCAGCCCTTCTCTTTGGCCTTCGAGATCGCCATGGTCATGCCCCGGTCTTTGAACGAACCCGTGGGATTCAGACCCTCATACTTCAGATAAACCTTCAGGCCGATCTCTGTGGAGAGATCATCGGAAAAGACAAGCGGGGTGTTGCCTTCCAGAAGCGTTACAACTGGTGTTTTTTCCGTGACGGGAAGAAACTGCCGGTAGTGTTGAATGATTCCTTGCCAGCTCACCACAACTTCTCCATTCGGATCGCAACGGGCTTACTGCGGACGATCGAGAGTCTTTCGATTCTCTGCAGGGCGAGACGCAGCATTTTTTCCGTCGTATAGTCGGTCAGCATGACAACGGGGACCGCGGAGGCGCGGTTGTGGGCCTTCTGTGTGACAAAGTTGATGCCGATCCCATGTTTTCCCAAAATGCCGGTGATTTTGGATAAAACACCGGGTTTATCAATAGCCATAAACCGCAGATAAAATTTGGTTTTGATGCGGTCAATTTTGCGCAGTCTCAAACCAGGCCCCTCGCTATACAGATTACAGAGCAGATTTGATTTCTCGCTCCGTGAGGCAAAGTTGATCAGATCGCTGATGACCCCTGAGGCGGCCGACATCTGGCCCGCGCCTTGACCGGAAAGAAAGATGTCCCCCAAAGGATTGGCGCTTAAGTAAATCGCGTTGTAAATACCGTTGACGGAAGCGAGGGGGTGATCTTTGCTGATCAGGGTGGGATGAACTCGCAGTTCGATTTCCTCGTCCGTCCGTTTGGCGATCGCCAGAAGCTTGATGCATAGATTGAGACTCTCGGCATGTTCGATATCAATATGAGAAATATGCGTGATCCCCTCGGTGTAAATGTCCTGCACCTTGATGAACTTGCCAAACGTCAGATAAGACAAGATGGCCAGCTTATAAGTTGAATCCATCCCGTTGATATCCAGCGTGGGATTACTCTCGGCGAAACCTCTGTGTTGTGCCAATTCCAGGGCCTTGGAAAAACTCAGTCCGTTTTTTGTCATCTCTGTGAGGATGAAATTGCACGTCCCGTTGATGATGCCGTAGATTCCATGGAATGTGTTCCCGACCACCCCTTCCGTGATCGTCTTGATGATCGGGATACCGGCTCCTACGGACGACTCAAAGTATAACTGGCGGTTTTGCTTTTTTGCCAATTGAAACAGTTCCTTGCCGTGAGTAGCGATCAATCCTTTATTGGCCGTGATGACATGTTTGCCTTGTTTCAGGGCCGTCGCAATGATCTCCTTCGCGGGATGCATCCCGCCGATGAGTTCCATAACGAGATCAATTTGGGGATCCTTCAGAATATCCTTGAAATTTTTGGTAAATTTTGTTCCTTCCAGCCCCAGGGTATTTTTCTGATGAATGCTCCGATCGCAGAGGGTCTTTAAGACAAACTCCATATTGAATCGGCTTTTGATGTAGTTCTTGCGTCTGTGCAAAAATTGGACCACGCCGGAACCGACGGTTCCGTAACCGATCAACCCGATATTGATCCTAGTCATGACTCGCTTGTTCTCCGTTACTGAAAAATTCAATCAATCTGACCAACAAAAATTCGGCCTGGGAATCCAAACACTCGAACTTCAGCCGTGTCTCGTAAATCATGTCTTTGACTTTCTCATGGGATCCAAGCACTATTCCCTCAAGATATGTTGTCTCGGCAAGATAGGGGGTTGTTAATTCAATCCCGATTTTTGTGTACGGCTCAAATTTTTGGGAGGCGATAAAACACATCCCCCCCATCCCGATATTTTTCATCTGAGTCAGTTCATATCTCTGCTCGGGGTTGGCCTTGTCGAAATACGAAAGGATGAAATTTTTGTGGATGCGCTGGCTGTTCCGTCGCTCATTTTCGATTTTGGTCTGCGGCTTTGCTGGTTTTCGGGAAGGCATAACTTTTTCCTCAAAAATGATCGGAGCGGCAGGTTTCGAACCTGCGACCTCTTGAACCCCATTCAAGTGCGCTAGCCAACTGCGCTACGCTCCGGTAATTGGACGAACATTCACTCAATTCCCCCGTGCTGTACGAAAATCGTTTTGATTATACTATATTCCTCAGAGAAAAGCATCTCGAAGATGCGTTTTTTGCGAACCGGTTCATTCAGACTTGGCCTTTCGACTCATCAAGTCCAAGACCGCCTGCAAGGGATTTTTATGGCGATAAATGATATGGTAAACTTCTGAGGTGATCGGCATGGCAATCCGGTACTTTTGGCTTAATTTGTGAACTGCCTTGACTGTCTCCACACCTTCCGCAACCATTTCCATTGATGCAAGGATCTGTTGGATGGATTTTCCCATTCCCAATTGCTCACCGACATGCCGGTTGCGGCTTTGCGAACTGATGCAGGTCGTCACCAGATCCCCTAACCCCGTCAACCCCGAAAAGGTTTTCACCTGGCTGCCCATTGCTTTTCCAAGGCGGGCCATTTCGGCCAATCCCCGCGTTAAAATGGCGGCCTTCGTATTGGCCCCAAGTTTGAGCCCGTCGCAGACCCCGCAGGCAATCGCGATGATATTCTTGATACTGCCCCCCAACTCGACACCAACCACATCCTTATTGGTGTAAATACGGAACGTTTTGGAATTAAAAATCCTCTGAATCGTTTTGGCAATCCTCATATTGCTTGAGGCCACAACGGCTGTTGAAGGAACGTCTTTGGCCACTTCCATGGCAATGGTCGGACCCGACAGAACCGCTAAAGGGACATTTCCCAGCTTCCCGCGGATTGCCTCCGACATGCGCATGAGGGTGTTTGTCTCGATTCCTTTCGTCACGCTTAAGAAGATTTTTCCAGACAAGTCAACATTTGTCCTTTTGATTTTGGAAAGGACTTTTGAGGCGTATTTCGAGGGGATGGCAAAAATGACCAGGTCGCTTCCCTCCAATGCCACATCCAGTTTATCCACCACGGTGATCGTCTGGGGCAGTCTGATGCCGGGTAAAAACCTCGGATTATAACGGTTCTGATTCATCTGGCGGACATACTCCGGGAACGGTCCCCAGAGTTTGACGGGATAGTTCTGTTTGGCAAGATAGACTGAGAGTGTCGTTCCCCATCCCCCGTCGCCGATCACCGCGATATTTTTGATCTGCATGACCATACCCGATTTGACTTTCCTGCACCGCTTTGATCTCAATGAATCACTTCCACACAAAAATTTCGCGCAAAACTTCAAACATATAGGCCGCCCCCCAGCGTAACACTTGCAATTTTCGTTCCCCGCCATCCCTGGCCGGTTCATCTCCGGGAATATCCGTATATTTCAATTGACGTTTGGCGCAACGCACCGACAGCAACGGCTCCCAGCTGATGTTCGTGCCGAACAATTTTTCTTCGAACTCGTAACTGGAATCTTTATCCAGACCCAACTCCGCGATCAAGTCTTTGCGATACGCCCGGTAGATCACCATCGCGTCCGTATAGTGGCCGCCGTGTAAAAGGTTGATCGTGGTCGTGAAAAGCCAATTACCGAAACCGGTTATCACATCATCATCATAACTTTTGGCACCTTTGGCATAACGCGAGACGATCACCATGTCATACCCTTCCTTCATTTTCGCGATGCAGGCCGGGATCAGTTCGGGGATGGAGTTCCCGTCCGGACTGAACGTCAGGACAACATCTCCTTTAATATGCGGCCATGCTTCCATGTAGGCGTGGCGCATCCCCTTCTTTTGCTGGATGACGACGTCATATCCTTGAGCGCGGGCGTATTCGGCTGTTCCGTCCTTCGATTGGCCGTCAACAATGAGGATCTGATCGACCCAGTCAGGCTTGACGTGGGGCATAACAGTTTTCATACCGTCGATTTCGTTTAAGGTAGGGACTAGAAGTGTGACTTTCATAAAGGTATCGCTTGTTCTGCGAAGCAGAAAGCGGGAGAAGGGAATCGAACCCTCGCTACAAGCTTGGAAGGCTTGAGTTCTACCACTGAACTACTCCCGCGCGAAACAGAATGGGCAGAGGAGGATTCGAACCCCCGAAGCGCAAGCGCAACAGATTTACAGTCTGTCCCCGTTGACCACTTGGGTATCT
>CAYIQK010000132.1:0-4054 GCA_964365515.1 uncultured Planctomycetales bacterium
GGTGAACTTGCCTACGCCGTCAAGGCCAAAGGCGATTACGTCCAGCCGGAACTGTTTAAGGGACAGATTGATCGCTTTATCGCGCCGGGCGGAACTATTGAAACTTTCAACGAAGAGACAAGCGCAAGAATTCAGGCGGCCTTTCGGCAAGGCGGCAAGAAGGAGGCGGAAGCAGTTGCCGCCGAGGCGCGGCGAGATGGGAGAAACCTTCAAACTTCCGATCATCAGCTTCTTATTACTGAAGCAGGGCTTTATAAGGATTCCGGAATTTTTGTTTACGGCGATAAATTGGGCCGGAATCCGTTTAATCCGGATGTCGGTCATACCAACCGCTTAATCCGTTTTGACAAAGATACAGGGATGTTCGATCAGTACGGCCGCGGCGGTTTGGGTGTCGATACCCATCACGGGATGGCCTCGCCCAGGCTGCCAGCCAAGGAAATCAAGGGGCTGGACGGAGCCATGTACGTGCCGCAGGCGTCGATTGAGTATAAAGATGATTCCGAAGTTGCTGTTTCTTACGGCGGCTTTCTTCCTTCCGGCAACCAGCCGTGGATGCTGCTGGACCCGGGGCAGATCATAACCCAGGACACGGGGAAAAGTAAGGGTGAAATCACCAGTGGCTTCGTAACGCTTTCAAAAGACGGCAAGGTGATTAATCAAATCGATTTTTCAGGAGAAGTGAGCTATCGCAAAGACGGCAGCCGGATTTTTAAATTGAGTAAGGGCGAGACGGTGGAGGTTCTGCGACAGCTTAATTTACCAGTGCAGACAGGTGAAGAGATCGGCAATATGATGGTGAGTCTCGATGAATCAGATAAACAAGGAGGTGTTTTTGTTGTTTTCATCCTACGGCCGTCGGTGGGTAAGGGAGGCGATGGCGGGGAAGGGACAAACGAGGTTGTTCAAAACGCGCGGATACTCCAAAAGGTAGGTGAGGCAGATCTCGATGGCGTGCCGGCCGACGTTTACTTGGCTCTTGTGACCGGTGAAGAGGCTGACCGTCAAGGGACGGTTCCGGAAACAGGCGAATCTTATAAGGTCAAGGGAGGCCCAAGAACTTTGGCCTTCTTGAGCAATCCCTGGAAGACGGGATTTATCGGCGGCCGCATGACGCCGGTTACCGACGGGGTGAATTATACGATTCAAAAAGGCGCCTTGGGGGAAGATCGGCTCGCGATCGGCATCAACGAAAAGACAGGTGACGTGATGTATCTGACCGCCAAAGAGAAAGACGAGGGATTTACAACTGTTGGCGGCAAGACTGCCCCGCATGACGGGAGTTATGTCTATAATGTGCGGCCCAACGGCAAAGACAGCTTTTATCTGCGTGAAGGTTATGCTATCGGCGGAATAACCAAATATCTTAAGGAGGGCGTATTTAAAAATCTTTTGTCGAAGGATGAAATCGAAAAGCCGTTGGAATTTATCCTCAGCGGCGCATTGGACAAGGCCATTAAAGAAGGAAACACCCGGACACAATTCTCTTTTAGGACATTGAAAGGTTTGCTCAAAGATGAGATCGGAGACGGCATCAGGCCCTTTACCAATGGGGCAACTGTAGCAGGAACCTTTCTTTTGCAGGGCAAAGAAAGGAGATATCTTCTTGCCCCCGGAAGTGAAGGTTACGCTGAGACCTTGCCGCAAAGCGTCGTTAAAATCAGCGGCGAGTTAACCGCACCCTGGAGGCCGGCACAGGCGCCTGCAGAGTCCAAAATTGTTAAAGGCGAAGCGGCTGAAGAACCATTTAATCTTTTCGGTGTGGGCCGGATTCCTAAAGGGACAAAAGAAGGACCATTGGGCGGAGAAAATGCTCAGATTAAAACAGAGCCGTCCTTCCTGGAGAAAGCTTGGGGAATTCTTAGACATCCTATTAATTCAATTGTCGGGGAATTGGAATTGGCATATGAAGGAGAGTTCGGGGAACAAGGCCGCCGGGCGCGTCTTGACTGGCTGGGGGAAGATGCAGTGACAAGCGTTGAACAGCCTGAGGCCATGCCTCAAGAACCAGCCGCGAAAACGCCTTCCTTAGAGGATTTCCTTAAAGAGGCCTTTGCTAAAGGGGCCGAGCAGTTCCCAACGGTTTCGGAGATAGCGCGTATAACGGATGTCTCGAAAAAACCGAAGGATGAAGAAGCCGTGGAAATCACATTGGCCGCTGATTCTCAAAAAGGCGAAGGGTTAACCGTCGGCCTGGGTCAGCTTTATACGTATGGGGCAGGGGCCATGAACGCTCTTTATGGGATGTCCAACGAAAAAATTGAAGAGGTTGCCGGTAAGGAAGCGGCAGTGTTTGTCAAAAAATTTATTGAAGCTAATCCGGATGGTTTTAACAATCCTGATGAATTGGCTAAGGCGTTGAAGGAGCAATCTCCCGGGCTGGCTGGACTTCTTTTAGGGGGGGATGGAAAACTCATTGAAAAAATCGCCAAGGCGTATTCCCCTCACGCGGGAGATTTCATTCTCACCGGTGATGTTACCCCCATTCATTATACCGAAGGCTCTCAATATACCATGGCATCCAGCACGCCCCTTCCTGTGATTGAAAATCAGACAGAAATAACTTTTATTGACGATGGGGGGATCATTTTTCCTGGTGGCGGCCAAATGGAACTTATGGCGGGCACTCATGTCTACAAAAGAAAGAAAGAAGACCTGCCTCTCGGATTTACACCGTTGAAGGACCAGCTTTCTTCCGTGGGGAAGTATCAGTACAATGCGGCCGCGCAAATAAACAGTTTCTTAAAATCGTCGGATCCAAAGATAAGGGAGGAAGGGAAAGGGCTGTTGGCCAAAATGAAAGATGCCAGTCCAGCCCTTTACGCGAAGATTGTCAGAAAAGACGGGACGATAGACGAAAAAGAATTTGCTGACGGTCAGTCTGGAAAGGCAACCGCGGTGTGGGACAAGTGGAACAAAAGTCATATCATTTTATCTGCCAAGGATGGCAAGGTCGCCGCGGTGCTTCAGGGTGTTACCTATGACTCTGAAGGCAAGCTCCAGCTTACCGGCGGTCAAACTTTGAAGGACTTAAGCGGAAACACTTGGCAAGTGACCAAAGATGGGAACTTCGAGATGGTCAAGGCGGTAGGCGCGAGCAAAGGAACAGCGCCTTCTATAGTCGCCGTTGTCGCACTAAAAGATAACAAAGACAAGGGAAAACCGGCTATGGGGTCGGCCATGGAAGAGGATGGCATGATTGGAGCGGGTGGGGAAAGTTACGACACTACCTCCGCCGCGAAGCATACGATTCTTTCCCGAGCACAGAATATGGTTATAGCCAGACTTTTAGGTTCCGGGCCCAACGGCAAGCCGTTAACAGATAAGGACATTGAGATTGCGAAAAAATCCGGAATGGTGAAGGTGTCCGGAGAATATATCTCTCTTCGCGATACATCCGCAAATGCAAACACATGGAAACTTTATCATTTTAAACTAGGGGATGATGATAAAGCGTATGTGATGTTGCTTGGTTCTAACGGTGTGTATGATAAAGCAGCCGAGAGATCTTTATTGCGTCCTGATGAGTATATTGCAAATAATCTTCCGGAAATGGACACAAATTCAGGCATGGAAGGTGGGAGTGCCGATTCGGTGAATAAGCCAAAAGGCAAATGGTATGTTTTAAAAGATGGGACAATGTGGTACGCCCGTACTGCCGTGGAATTTGAAGTAAGCCGGGAAGGATGGGAAAAGTGGGGGGATAAGCCCGTTGTGACCCGCAATAATGCTGGTGTGAGCCGAGTTACGGTTAAACTCGAAGAACCGGGTAAGTTCCTTAATTTATTCGATGTCGTTGAGGATAGTTCGAGTCGGAACTTGCAAGAAGACAAAATTAAGATTTATTCAGGAGGAATCGTAGATTCAATAATCAATTTCGTAGGGGAAAGCAGAAAAGCAGTCCCTGTCATTGTTTTTGAAAATGGGGACGTAAAAGAAGGTTATATAACTCCGGATAGTTACAGTGTGACCTTAAGCCGTATCGCCTCTGGACAACTGAAAAAAGGAGAAACGGTGTCGGAGGATGTGCTGCTGGCCTTGGATTATGCAACAA
>CAYIQK010000133.1:0-3935 GCA_964365515.1 uncultured Planctomycetales bacterium
GCAGGGCAACCTTGTCTTGCTTGGAATTGATCGTGACTTCGGGCGACTTCTGATTGGTTCGATCAACGATGAGCGTATGATAATCCGTATCGATCTTGTGGTAGTCAATGCCTCTTTCGATGAACTCCGCATCGATTCTCTCGGGCCCGAAGAAATCCTGACACATCTTCTTGGCCATGTCGATACTGAAATTCCGGCAGCAATAGACGTCGATGGAGATAAATTTCTTCGGCGTCAGGGTGTGAATGACAATGGAACTCTCGATGAGCGGCACCCAGCCCGAAAGCCCGGCCTTGTCGGGGAAACGCACGCCGTCACTGCGGAAGATATTCGGCGGCGATTGTTTCTCCATTCCTAAGGCTCCGACGATATCATCCAAAAATTGATAACACAGCGTCAGATCATCGCAAACCCCCTCCTTGCATCCGTAGAGATCCAGAAGAAGTTGGTACCCAAAAGCTTGATTCTTTTCTAGGTATTTGTCCATTGTTTGTATTCACACTCCATGTTTTAAGAAACACGTTAGGGTTAACTGTTTCGACCGTTACCTTCCCAACAGAAAAACAAAGGTGAATAATACCAGAAACACGAGAAAAAACCAAATGATTTTTTGATTGGCGTACCGGATCTTCCCGAGGAATCCTCGGCTGGCTCGCTGGAGGCTTTCTCCGCAGAAATGACACAGGAGGGCGTCTTCATCATCAATGGGCTTTCCGCAATGCGGACAAACGTATCCTTCCATTTTTGGATGTATTATCCCATCGCTGAATATGCGAGTCAAAAGAAATGTGGGATTTTTTGTGGGATTTTTCCTGCCGTGGATTCATTTGCATTTTGAGGAGAAATATTTTAGAATACGTTTAAAATATCCGGCAAATACAAAAACGATCAGCCCATGAAAATCGTCGTCAACGGCCAAGAGAAAGAATTCGAACAGCCCCTCAATATGGAAGACATCGCAAACTGTTTTTGCAAAGACGCGGCGCCTGTGATTGCGGAAATCAATGGGACCATCATCCGAAATTCCCAATGGAGACATACCTCCGTCCAGGATGGCGACAGGATCGAACTCCTGCGCTTCGTCGGCGGAGGATAAGGAACATTCCCAATGAGAGATCCCCTCACAATTGCCGGAAAGACATTTACGAGCCGCTTTCTTTTAGGCACCGGCAAATTCAAGAGCAAAGTCGAGTTGGCCGAAAGCATTGCGGCATCAGGAGCCGAGATCGTGACCGTCGCCCTGCGAAGAATTGACCTCGAACGGCATGAGGAAAATATCTTAGAACACATCCCGCCGAACGTCACACTCCTGACGAACACCTCGGGCGCGCGCAATGCCAAGGAGGCCATACGCATCGCCCGGCTGGCCAGAGAATCCGGTTACGGCCATTGGGTTAAGATCGAGGTCATCAACGACAGCAAATATCTTCTTCCGGACAATCATGAAACAATCCTGGCAACACAAGTCCTGGCCTCTGAAGGCTTTGTGGTCCTGCCATATATGCACCCGGATCTTTATGTGGCGCGGGAACTCGTTAAGGCAGGAGCCGCCAGCGTCATGCCCTTGGGATCTCTGATCGGAAGCAACCAAGGTCTCAAAGCCGAAGAATTCATCAAGATTCTCATCGAGGAAATCAAAGAGGTCCCTATCATTGTGGATGCGGGACTGGGAACCCCGTCCCAGGCCGCCCAAGCCATGGAAATCGGCGCCGATGCCGTCTTGGTCAATACGGCGATAGCCACCGCGGGGCATCCAGCATTATTAGCCAAGGCCTTTGCCATGGCTGTCCAAGCAGGCCGCCTGGCCTATTTAGGCAGGGACAGGTCACGACCTGTCCCTGCAATGACCGCAAACCCATCGTCGCCTCTAACGGGTTTTCTTTACGAATCATGATCAGTCTCTCTGAGATCAAAGACGTCTTGAATAATGCCAACCGGGAATTTTTAGAACAACTGGCCCAAGAGGCGCGCAAGACAACACGGCAATATTTCGGCAGGACAATCTCCCTTTACACGCCATTGTATCTGTCGAATCATTGCAGCAGTCACTGCACCTACTGCGGGTTCCATAGCCATCATCGCATCAAACGCTTCAAATTAACGGCCGAACAAATCCGACGGGAAATGGCCTATCTGGCGAACTGCGGCATCGAACAGATCCTTCTCCTCACCGGCGAGTCCTACAAAGCCACCCCGTTGTCTTATTTGAAAGAGGCGGTGGATATAGCCAAAGATTACTTTTCGAGCATCAGTCTGGAGATCCATCCGATGGAAACGGAAGAATACCGGGAACTTTTCATCGCCGGCGTAGATGGCATCACCATCTACCAAGAAACTTACAACCCTCAGCGTTACAAGGAAGTTCATCTCGCCGGAAAAAAGGCCGATTACGACTACCGTTTCGCCGCGCCCCAACGGGCCGCCGACGGAGGCATCCGCCATCTCTCGATGGGGATATTGCTGGGACTCTCGCAAGCGGCCGAGGATCTTCACGAGTTATACAAACACGTGCGCTGGATGGAACAACACTATCCCGGCGTCGAATACAGCGTCTCCTTCCCAAGGCTGAGGCCCATCAAAGGATCCAGCTTCGCCGACTGTGATGTGGATAACGCCGCGTTCATCAAAATCATCTGCCTCACGCGTATCCATTTCCCGAGGATGGGGATCAATCTGTCGACGCGGGAGAATCCGTGCCTGCGCGACCACGCCCTCGAATTGGGAATCACCCGCATCTCGGCCGGTTCCAACACCTCCGTCGGCGGCTACACCGTTACCGACGAAGCCGAACAAAATCCTCAATTCGACATTCAAGACAAGCGTGGCGTCCAAGAGATCATCCAGACCCTCAAACAACGCCATTTCGATCCTGTCCTGACCGACTGGCGCAGGATTCCCAATGAATGAACCAACGTTGTCCTACCCAATCCTTTTCTTCAGGAAAAAAACCATGATCACGGTCCCGATCAGGTAGGCGAAGCCAAACCACAAAATGAAAGGATTCTCGATCAAATGCTCGGCCCATTGGACGGGATCCCTGATCATTTCAACGCCCATCGCTAAGACATATTGGAACAAAAACAACCGCAAAGGCGAGGCGAAAACCACGATCAAAAAATATTTCTTAAACGAAATCCCCGTCAGTCCGCAGCCCAGATCCAAAAGACGAAAGGGGACGATGAAAAGCCGCATCAAGAAAATCCACCAGAAACTCGTATCGGCGGTCGCTTGATCAAGCTGTCTCATCCGCCCCTTCAGCTGACTCTCCACGAATCCACGTCCCAGCCGGCGGCTCAAGTTGAAAAATATAGCGGCATTGATCAACTCAGCGATATAAGTTAAGACCGTGCTGATGTAAGGCCCATAAATGACGGCGGAGGTGAGCCTAAAAAAATCCTTAGGTCCCAACCATATGAGCGATGTGACCCCCACATAAAGAAGAATGAAAATGATGCCGGAGAAGACAAGCGGAGTGCCCGTCAAAAGCGACTTGTAGGCAGTCTCATCAATGTGGAAAAAACTTCCAATGCTTAAGAAAAAGATAATGCAGACAACCAGAGGGATAAAACGCAGTGTGCTCTGGAAACGTAGGAAAAACGAACTCATCAAGTCCTGAATTCCGCGAAGAGATCTGTGCTGAGATACCTCTCTCCCGTGTCGGGGATCACGACAACGATGAGTTTGCCTTTGTTTTCTTTGCGCCGGGCCACTTGCAGGGCCGCGCAGACCGCGGCACCGGCGGAGATGCCGGCCATGATGCCTTCCTGACGCATCATCATCTGCGAATGCCGGATGGCCTCATCATTATCGACTTGAATCACCTCATCAACAATGCCTTGATTCAAGACCTCCGGTACAAAACCGGCACCGATGCCCTGGATTTTATGCGGTCCCGGGCACCCCCCCGAAAGAACAGGAGATCCTTTCGGCTCAAC
>CAYIQK010000134.1:0-3925 GCA_964365515.1 uncultured Planctomycetales bacterium
CTTCCTTCTTCTCCATTCCAATCACCGGGCTGCTTGCCCCGAGCGTAGTCGAGGGGGAGGAAGATATTTGTCGTTTGCGTCCCGCCAGGACTCTCACCGCGTGCTGGAGGACCTCTTCCGGATGATCCCACCCTTCAACGGGAATAGCCGGATCGACGCGCCGGACCAAAGCTTCCGCACCCTCTCTGGTGTGGATTTTGATCAACCGATTAAAGCTGAATAAAGCCGAAATAAACAGGGATATTCTGAATTGCAAGGCCGCGGCCTCATCCCCCAGATGGTCGATCATCGACATGCCCGTATCCGCTATCCGTCCTTCAATGAAATCGCTGATGGTTTTTTCAAATTGTTTCTCGACGAAGGAAGGTTTTATGAAAGGTCCAAAATCCCGTAGATTCGCGTCCCTGTCGACCAATTTGGCAAGAATAGCCTTAGGACCAAACGCGACAATATCAGGGATATAACGCGTCTTGTCCTCCTTCTCCGTTAGGACCCAGATCAAACCCATCAATTCATCAAGGTCAAAAGGCATCTCTTTGCCGCTCGACTGGAATCCTTCCGCGACCTGGCGCCTGATCATCTCCCAAACTTTTCTTTTTTCTTCGTCGCTGACAATAAACGTTTTATCCTTAATTTGATTTTCAAATTGCGCCCTCCTTTGTTCCGCGGGCAAATGCTTGTTGCTTTCATTGGTAAAATACTCAATGGAATCTTCCACCGTGTCATGCAGGAGCAATGCCAAAAAGGTGACGAGGTCTTTTCCTCCCCACCTGTTGACATACAGCGCCGCCGCGCCCAGCAGATGGGTCAAGTAATCAGACATCCCTTCACGCCGGTGTCCCGCGTGATGATCCCGGACGATCTTGTAAATGATCTTAAAAATTTCCCTGTCCAGGCCAAAGATGCGGGTGCCTGTCCCTATAAAAGTATCCACCCCGAAGAAACCCTCGTTGGAAAATTCCCTGATTTCTTCCTGCAAGAAACGGTCCGCGGTGCCTTCTTCCAGCCGCAACGAAACGGGGCCGGCCAATTCATCTTCCCGCGAGACGGCCAAAGCCAAGGCGACATCCGAGCGCTTCACTTCGTCAGGCAATTCTAACGTCATCGGGATCCTGACTTGCCCGTTGTCCATCATCACGCTGTAGGCCTCAACAACGCTGATGCGCAGGTTCCCAAGGGTGTGGAGGATCCAATAGAGTTGGCCGACGGTATGAGGGACCTCTACGCTGAAATGCTCCTGGTATGTTTCTCTCATGGACATGGAAATGTTCGCGACATCAGCATCAGGGATGGTCCGTAGAGTGCGCAATATTCTGCGTGAAGTGCGATAATCTATCCCTTCAACCGTCAGATCGATGAAGACCTTGGCAGAGCCTCCATCCCCGGCAAACACATATTCCTGCGGGGGCGCTTTATAAACCTTGAAGTGACTGATATTCGCGCCCAGATTCTTTATCTCCAGGCTGATCTCCTCCATGAGCGCGGGCCTGTCATGCCGTCCATAGATATGCAAACGGAACCGGCCGTCTTGATACGCTTCTTTTTCAACAACAGAAATCGTGTTTTGGGAAGAAGGAAGTCTTTTCTGAATTTCCTCGATACTGATTTGCCGGCTGCCGACCGCCGCGATCAAGGTATCGATATTGGGGATGCGCTCCTTTGAAAACGTAATCAATAACATCTTGAGCCTGGCATACTGGGCGGGCGCTTTGAATTTCTCGCTGTTTTCAAGGCCCATGGCCCGCGCGAGGATTTCCAGGCCGTCTTTTAGTTCCTTATCATAAATATCGTGCAGGGGTACCGCATCCAAAGCGACGGCCAGATACAATTCCCGTTCGTCAACAAAACCCGATTCAACAGCAAGGGGTTTAAAGAAATCCCGTTCGTATGACTCCATGGAATGGGAATCCATGCGATGGACCGTCTTGATCCTTTTTTGCGCGATACCGACAAGGTTGTTTTGCTGTTCCAGGGAAATACCGGCAAGGGAAACTATCAGCTTCTGGCGCAGGCCGTTGACCGGGCTCGAGGCGCCGGCCAGGGACGCAACGCGCATTAACTTATCTAATTCTCCGGCAAAGGCCGTCATTGCCCGGGAAGCCTCTGCGCCTTCCCACGGCAAACTTAAATTCCTTAAATAAAGCTGCTGGTAAAATTCGGCGATGTTCGTGCCGAATATCCGCTTCTCAAAATCTGCCGCTTTCTCCGGCGCATACATTAAAACCAGCGGACGTATAATCAAATAAGCTTCAAACAATTTATACCATTCCCGGCGGCCATCCCACTCTCGCTCCACCCCGGCCTCAAGCAGACTGTCAATAATCGCGGCTTGGGCAATAAATTTCTCGGCCCGCGCGAGCGAATCTTGCGGACCAAGTCTGACGCCTAATTCTTTTTCCGGCACGTTATGGCCATAAATGACCACCCCCGACTCCGACAAAATATGGGCTAATTCTTTGCCGGCCTTTGCATTTGAACGCAGGGCCGGGATGCCGTGGATAACAATATCGACCGGCGGGATACCACTGGCCAGCGCCAAATCCGGTTTTGTAAACTTGACGCTGCTGTCGGGGACAACAACATAAATATCTATGTCGCTGGCACGTTCCTGAACAGGCAATCTAAGAAATCCACCGAATAAAACAATCGTACTCCCCTTGAGATCCTTTTCTTTGAAATCAAGCATGTCCGGTGCGCCCATATTACGAATCTGCCGCAGGATGAGATCGGGCAACTTGATTCCTTCGAGTAAAAACCGCAAGCGTTCGCGGGCGATGGCCATCGCTTCCGGGTTGCCCTCGAGGAGACGGCCGAAGATAGTCCGCCGCCACGCCGCTCCCACCTCGTTGACGGAACGGCGCATCCCCCAAGCGGGGCGCACCGGGCTGGAGCCGCTATCCACATCAACAGCCTTCACCTTAATACCCATGACTTTTAAGCGCGCGGCGATGCCCGGGTTGTGCAGGGACCCGACATGGAACAAAGTATGCCCCGGGATCCGGGCTAATTCCTTCGCCATGGATTCATCGCGTAAAACCTTCCCGACCTCGACGGACTCCTTCACGAGGGCGAGGGCCATGCGCGCCCTGGACTCGAGTTCAGGGTCTTTGCTTTCTGCCAATAATTTTTCGATTTGCCTTATTTGGTCGTCGGAGGGTAGGCGCATTTGTTGAAACGCGCTTCGTAAGATGCCCGCGACAACAAACTGTTTCTTGTTGTTGAGGTCTTGCCCGATCGGCTTGATCTTTTCAAGGATTGCGGAGTACCTCTCCAGCAGTTCTTTACTGTCGACTCCCACGATACGCTCCCGTTGCACACGCGCATGGCCCCGGACAAAAAGGTAAATAACGGGACCGTAAAAGAGCAAAAGCATCTTGTCCGCCGTTTCCCCCGCCGCCGGCATGCCGATGGCCGTAAAGAATCCCGGATAAAACGCCCAGAACCGCCTGGCTTCATCAATAAATGGCCCGACATTGCCCTTGGACCTTTCGATGGCAAAACGCTCAATATCCGGGGAATCCACTAATTCTCTGCGGATAACCTGCTCGGCGCGCTTGAGAGACTGAATCTGGCCGCGGGTGGATTTTTCATTGATCAGTTGATCCACTTCCGCTATGAACAGACGGGCCAGGACTCTGTCAAGGGATCCCCCCTGGAACGATTTAAGCAACTCCGGTTCATATTTGCGCAAAAGGAGATGGAACTGATTAAGGAAGGCTGCGTCATGCTTTCCACCCACAATGGTTATCTTTCCGGCGCGGATCACCGGTTGCTTTTGCGCGAAAACGTCTGGTACCAAAGCTGACAAAAATACCGCCATTATCCCTGTCAAAAATGCGCGCCTGGGCACATCTGCCGGGCTGGAGGTGACGCCGGCTGAATTCCACCGATGTCGGTAGAATTGACCAACAGGCTCTCCGTGAGA
>CAYIQK010000135.1:0-3914 GCA_964365515.1 uncultured Planctomycetales bacterium
GCCCGTTTTTGCGGCAACTGCGCAAGAGTTACTTCGCGTACCAGGAAATGTGGAACCGGTGAAACCAAAGCAACACCCGGTGTTGCCGCAGTTTTTTTCCGATCCAGTCAGGCCACCTTGTTATTGGCAAAAAAATATGCTATCCTTGCGCTAGCTTGATTCGATAAGAGTAAGCTTAGGGAAATCCGTGGAAATCTTAAACATGCCATCTGATACATTCTCGCCAGCTTTATTCAGCAAAGTCCCCAAGATCTTTTTGCAGCTGCTATTAGCCTTCCTGTTGATCAATGGTTTTGCTTTTGCTTTTGCTCATGATGAAGACGATAAAAATCATGACGATGGGGACAGAAAACACAAAGACAAGATCCTTTTAAAGGCTGTTTCCGACGCGCCTGACCCGTTTTCGGCCGCCGCGGCCCAAACGGCTGAATTCCAATCCCAATATGAGGTAAAAAAGATATCGGGCTTAAAGGATGATTCTAAGGAAGCAAACAAGCGTTTTTTTGTGCGCCAGACCCTGCGGATAACCGACGCGGCGGCAGGGACCGAACAGGTTACTTTAAAAGGTGAGACCGAAGTTCTTCCCGGGCATCATCAGGACGAGGATGATGACGGCGAGGATGATGATCAGCTTATCCCCGTCAGCGTCCAACAGCTCTGGGACGGGCGCAACGCCGAAGGAGCGATGGTGCCCGACGGCCTTTACCGTTACGAAGTTCAGGGGCAATTCGTCCGCGTTAAATTCAAAACGCACGATGACGAAAAAATCAAGGTTATCGCTACCTCCGGGGTACTCACCGGCGAAATCACCGTCGACAATACGCCGCCTGTAATCTCTGATTTAATCCCTGCGAACGGCGCCACGCTTGTCGATAATCTACAGCCGGAAATCTCCGCCCAATTTTTCGATAACCTCACGGGAGTTGACGTTGCTTCCGTTGAAATTACGTTTGATGGCGGTTCTGTTACGGCATCTTCCGCGATCGCCGCAAGCGGGTTTACTTTCGTGCCGCCGGGAGCTTTATCCGCCGGTGTTCATACGGTTTCCGTTATTGTCAAAGATCTCGCGGGAAATCCTGCCGGGGCCGCTTCCACATTTACGTTAGAGGAAACCAGCGTTATCCCGCCTCCCACCGGGCCCGACGCCGGATATGTCCACGGGACAGTTTACGACAGTTTCACGGACGCCCCGTTGCAAGGAGCCGTCATCACCGTCAATGATGTCGCGGGCGCTGTGCTGACAAACGGCCAAGGGAAATTTATTTTTCCGGTCATCGACTATCCTCAGGAAAATAAAAAGACGGTCGTGGTCACGATTGAAAAGAATGGTTACACGTATGCCCAGCGGCGCGTCACGGTCACCAGCACGAGGGATATCGCGGTCGATCCGGCTTATTTAACTCCTTCGGATCCCCAGGCAACGGTTATCACGCCAGCGGGTGGTACGGCTGCCAATTCTACCGGGACCATTGAAATGATTTTTCCGCCCGGAGCGGTAACCCAAAATATAGAAGCCGGCGCGACGGAATTCACGCGGGGTATAGAATTGCCGGCCCCCTTGCCTGAAACTTCTTTTTTTACTCATGCCCTGGACCTACGGCCGGATGGGGCCATTTTCAACCAGCCGGTAACCGTCCGGCTTGCCAACAGCCGGCATTTTGCCTCGGGCACGCCCATCCCCGTTGGTTATTATCAGAAGGACAGGGCAAGATGGATCCATCATGGCATGGGACAAATAACGGCTGACGGGGTATGGATAGAATTTCAGACCACCCATTTTTCTCCGTTTGATTGCAATGATCCTGTGGTCATTGTAACAACCAATAACATGCCTCCTGGGGATGGGGAAAGCGCGCCGCCCAAGAAATTAACCAAAGAAAATATCGATCAATCCAAGGATGTCAAAGACCCCGGCGTCAGTGTTCGTTCTGGAAATCTTACCTTGGAGAATGCTCTTGCTTCACGAAGGGTTCTGGGCAAATCACAAGCGTTAACCTTCACATATACTTCTGATTCAGCGTCTCCCTATGCTTTCATCGGCACCGAGACCAGACTGGATGTGCCGGCTTCGAATCTACCTCAATCTACGGAATGGGAGTTACAGATTGAGGGAATCAGGAAAGAGGTTAAATTTGTTTCAGGAACTGGGGGATCCAAACAATATTTTTCATTTGATGCCACAAATGCCAGAGGAGAGGTTTTAAAATCAGGCAGTTATCCTTATCAGATTGTTTTGGCAAATAATTATCAAGGAGAATATTACTGGACTGGGGCTTTTGGGAGCCCGCCGTTCCAGCCTACGGGTGTTTTTACGGATGAAGATGTGCCGGTCTCAACGAACGTTAACGGCCGTTTGATTATCAATAACCAACAGGCTAGCCCTTTGGGAGCCGGATGGACATTGAATGAATTGGAAAGACTGCACTTTGATCCCGATGGAAAAATTCTGTTGGCAAAAGGAGACGGTTCTTCTTCTGCCTTTACTCCTGATGTTTTTCCAAGTCCTTTTGTCAGCGGGATGCCTAATCCAGGACTATTAACGGTCGATAAAAACGATAATCTTTACATACCTACTTTGGAGGTCATCGCTGGAACCATTTATCAAGTGACTCCCGAAGGTGTCTCAAGTGTTTATTCCACTATGACCGGGGCTGCCGTGACTTTTGATTCTGTAGGCAACCTTTATCTTAGTAATGAATCTGGCATTATTTATAAATTTGATCCTGGCGGGGCAATGACTGAATTTGCCGGCGGATTTAATTTCCCAAGCGGTCTGGCTTTTGACCGGCAAGGTTATCTTTATGTGGCGGATGACAGCGGCAATGTATACAAAGTGACGGAACAAGGTAAGCAGGTTTTTTCCGGGGGGTTTGGTGACCCTGCTGGATTAGCCTTTGACCAGCAGGGGAATCTGTATGTCGCCGATACGGCCCAGGGGACGGTCTTTAAAATTACTCCTGACGGGGTCAAGTCTGTCTTTGCCTCCGGATTGAATTTGTGCTGGGGATTGGCTTTTGATGACGCAGGTAGTCTCTACGTAACCGCCGGGGACAGCATATTTCAGATTAGTCCGGAAGGAGAAGTGCGCCCCTTCGTGAACGGTTTTGGATTTTTAACAGGACTTGTCTTCGACAGCTTGGACAATTTGTATGCCTCTGACAATGGAAATGGTATTATTTATAAAATACCAACCGCGGAGTTTCTAAGTGGATCTTATATCTCTCCCGAAGGAGATTTCTCGCAACTTACGCATAATTTGGCGGATGACACATATACGCATATTTTAAAAGACGGCACACGAATGAATTTCAACAGCCAGGGGCTGCATATTGCCACGGTTGACCGTAACGGCAATACCGCAGCCTACGCGTACGCGGACGTCAACAACGACGGCAAGGCGGAAGAACTCACGATGGTCACAGATCCTGCCGGAGGAGTCACCGGTTTTACCTATACGAACGGTTATTTAAGCCGGGTCACTGACCCGGCGGGCAGAGTCAGCCAGTTCAATGTCAACGGCGCCGGGAACCTTGTTGCGGTGACAACGCCTGATGGCGCGGCCACGCAGTATACTTACGATCAAAATCATCTTATCAGTGAAGTCACTAATCCCTTGGGGCATACGACTCAATATGTCCACAGCCCGGAGGGAAGATATCAGCAGATCGTCTTTCCCGCTGCCGAGACGATCAATTTCGCGCCGTCCGAAACGCAAGGGTTGATCAACGATATCCCTTCGGGAGCCGGCACGCCGGGGAATCCCGCGCCTTTTGTGCCGGGGGGCATTGCGGATTTACTGACCAATACCCGAGGGTTCACCACCGCCTATGCAACGGATAAATTCGGGGCCGTGATGAAAGAAACGGACCCCCTGGGCAGGGTCACGGAATTCTTAAGGAACCCGGACTCAAATC
>CAYIQK010000136.1:0-2157 GCA_964365515.1 uncultured Planctomycetales bacterium
CACCGCGTTCCAGGCCTTGCCGCTCAAGATCGTCTCCCAAAAAGACTTATAAAAGGCTTGATCCTGCATCCCGCTTTTGAAGATATTCGGATTTTTGCCGATGACCTCCGCCGAGAGGTATCCAGTCACCTTTTCAAAGGCTGGATTCACATATTGGATCACGCCGTCCCTATCGGTGATCAGGACAATCTCCCCAACGGCCTGGAGGGCCGTGGCCAGCCTGGCCTGTTCGGCCTGCGCTTTTTTGCGTTCCGTCACATCCCGCAGAACCGCGACATAATTGATGATTTTGTAAGAGGCGTCCCGGACGATCCCAATGGTTTCCTCGGCGTCAAACAACGTGCCGTCTTTTCTTTTGTTGACAATCGAACCGCTCCAGATCCTTCCCCTGCGAAGTGTCTCCAGCATCTGGCTGTAAAACGCCTCGTCATGCATGCCGCTTCTCAAAAGACTTGGTTTGCGGCCGACGGCCTCTGGAGCGGCGTATCCCGTGATCCGCTCAAAAGACGGATTGACATATTGAATGACCCCGTCGATGTCCGTGATCATGATCGCGTCCCCCACAGACTGCATGGCCGTGGCCAGCCGATTGCTCTGATCCTGCGCCTCCTTGCGTTCGCCGATATCCTGGGCCGCGCAGATGATCCCCTGGAGATGCCCTTCGCTGTCTTTCATCATCGAAGAGGAGAAAAGAACAGGGACTGTCCGGCCGTCTTTCCTTTGATAAAACAACTCGATATTTTCAACCATCTGACGAGTGATGAGGGTAACGATGCTGTTGTCTCTGGAGATTTCTTCCTGCGTCAACAGGTATTCCAGCGGCTGTCCCATCAACTCCTCCGGAGTGTATCCCAATAAACCGCACAGCGCCTTGTTGACCATCCGGATTTTGCCTTCGGCAGTGAGGACAACGAGGGTGTTGCTCATGTTGGCGAGGATACTATCCATATATTCCTGCGAAACGGTTGTCCGGCGCAGATTCTCCGTCATTTGATTGAACGAATCCGCCAGCTGATTCACCTCTTCATCCGCGCGAACATGGATCATGGCGGCGAAATTGCCGGCGGCCACCTTCCTGGCTCCTGAGATGAGATCTAAAAGAGGGTCGATGATTTTACGCGACGCGAAGAAAGAAAGTATCACAACCCCGATCGCGACAAAACTGCCCATGGTCAAAATGATATACTGCAGACGTTCCACGGGTTCAAAAATGGTTTTCAGATCCGCGGAAGCCAGGGTCGACCATCTCAATCCAGGAAAGTCCGCGAAGCCCTCCGAGCGATCATACCCGACGAGAAGATCACCCCATTCCTTGCCTCTCTCAATCAGATACCCTTGTTGTCCGCGGCCGGCCAGGACAGCCGATTGAAAACCCTTTTCAATCAAATTCTCCTTATACACAGACCTCTTCCACGCCGGCGGCGCCGCGATCACCAGCCCGTCGCGGCGCAAAATCACGATCCGGACATATCCCCGATCCCCAGTCTGAGTTCCATCCCGTAAGCCTTTCACCTCAATCATCCCGGACAAATTCTCGACCTTCCACGCGGCCTTGAAAACGCCGATGATATTTTTGTCATCAAAGGACGCCCAGATGGGAAAGGCCATGACCACCTCATACTGATTGCACCCCCGGCAAAAGATCACATCACTGATGAATGGATGGCCTTTCATGGCCTCGCGGAAAAACTCTTCCCCCGCCTCATTACGGCCCGCCAACCCGGGATGATCTTGGGCGATCACATCGCCCTTGGAGTTGAAAACCGCGATCTGCGAAAAAAACTTTCTTTCTTTGTCCAAATCCATCAAAAAAGAAGAAATTTTACCGTCCAGATCGCCCGTCACAATCTCCTGCATCAACTCAAACTCCGACCAAACCTTCACCTCCCGGTAAGTATAATAAATATTTTGGTCGATTTTCGCCATTGTGTTATGGGCCAGACGGTGAAAGCTCTGACCGACCGCTTCCCTCAGAGCCCGCTCGGCGCTGATGTAGGCAATGGCCCCCATCGCCAAAAGTGGAAGCATGGAAAGAAACAAGAAAGACAGGATTGTCTTGTGGCGGATCTTCATCGGCTGGGGTCGATCAAAGGATACCCTTCATCATGGAAGGACTTGCCGTCGATCGTCAATGCCTTGACGGTGTCGTCCATGGAC
>CAYIQK010000136.1:2257-3853 GCA_964365515.1 uncultured Planctomycetales bacterium
TCCATAAAAACCAGTTTCTCATAAATCCAGCGCCTTAGAAAAGATACTCTTGTCGATCTCCGGCGCCGGTTTAGCCAGGAGAAACCCTTGCACCGCGTCGATGTCCAGTTCCCGGACAACCTTCAATTCCTCTGGTTTCTCAATGCCTTCGGCAACGGTGAGGATATCGCTTTTGCGGCAGAAAGAGATGATGGACTGGACAATGTTCTTTTTGAGGGAATCGAAATGGATGTCGCACACAAGACTCAAATCGATCTTCACGTAATCCGGCCTCACGTCGGCCACGGTATCTAAGCTGGCGAACCCGCTTCCGACATCGTCGACGGCAATCTGCGCGCCGAGATACCGCAGATCGTTGATCTTGCCGATGAACACAGGGCGGTTGGAAATGGCCGTGCGCTCCGTGAGCTCCAAGACAATGCGCTGGGGATCCATGCCCAATCCGGCGAAGAACGACTCATCCATGGGGTTATTGCCGATGAAATGCGGCGTGCAGTTCAAAAACAGCTTCCCTTCCCCGATGTGTTCCTTCCAGTACCGGAAGGCCTTGCGCCAGGCTAAGCGTTCAACCTCCGAGTACATGCCGAAGGTCAGGGCGGCCTTGAAGAAAAGTTCTGGATTGCGAAGAAATGTGTCCGTCGTGGGGCGGCTCAAGGCCTCGACCCCTAAGGGTTTGAGCGTCCTCATCGAATAGATGGGCTGAAAAAAAGGAACGATGAGTTCATTTTTGAGGATTTTCTTGAGCTCCTGAGTCACGACGTTTTTTTCTTCCAGCGCCTGACGGGAGACCTGGTGGCGGCGCAGAATGACCTCAATGCGGGCCAGGAGTTCCTCGCAATCGAACGGTTTGACGATATGGTCATCGCCGTAGATGTGCAGGCTCTCCATCTCCTCGGCGGAGACGTCGCTGTCGGTCAACAAGATGATGGGGATATGACACAGCCGCTCGTCATCTCTGATCTTTTGGCAGATATCGATCCCCTGCATATCCGGCAGAAGATGAGCGATCAGCACAAGATCGGGCAGATGTTCCAACCGACGCAAGGCATCGTTACCGTTGTAGGCAATGTCTAATCCGTAATGGTGAGACAAAAGAAAATCCGCCGTGGATCGGGAAAGACTCTGATCGCTTTCCACAAGCAAAATCTGTTTTCCGCCCATATCTTCTCCTTTTTCGGCTTGCAGCTCCGCCCGCCAGATACTGAAAAATATTATAAATTGTCTTGTCGCAATAGCAACGGATTTTTGGCAAATTCACTCGGACTTTGACGGTTCTGTCAAAGTGCCGAAAAGTTCCATTTGGTCTGAGGAAGACCTGGGCTTTCGCTTCGGAAACCATTGCGCCTGTTCCCGCTCTTTGAGTTCATCTTCGATATCTGTGAAAAATGAAGAAGGCGGATTTTTCATGTTCAGGCCAAACAGGCGCCGTCTTCCGGCGCAAGTCAGAAACAAAGTTTCTTTGGCCCGCGTCATTCCCACATAAAACAGGCGTCTCTCCTCTGCCGGATCACAGACCATCCCTTCCAAAGACAAGGGCAGGATATGCTCCTCGCATCCGGTCATAAAAACAACGGGGAATTCCAGGCCCTTGGAAGA
>CAYIQK010000137.1:0-3829 GCA_964365515.1 uncultured Planctomycetales bacterium
TAGAAAAGACTTTGAATTGACAAATCAACGAGGTTGGTTATAATATAAAAAATTTAAGGATGAATGATGAACAAACTGACTGTTAAAGATATCGATCTCAAAGGCAAAAGGGTCATTGTCCGTGTTGACTTTAACGTGCCACTGGATGAAAAACTTAATGTCACGGATGACCGGCGTATCCGCGAAGCTTTACCCACCATCAAGTACATCCTCGACCAAAAAGTCAAAAAAGTCATTTTGATGAGCCATTTGGGCCGTCCGGAAGGGAAGATCGTGGATTCCATGCGGTTGACGCCTGTGGCCAAAAGACTTGAGGAGCTCTTGAAGGAGAAGGTCCTTAAGTTGGATGACTGTATCGGCGAGACGGTTCGAAAGGCTATCGAGAAAAGTTCCGAGCGGATTGTGCTTCTTGAGAATTTAAGGTTTCACAAAGAAGAAACCAAGAATGACTTGGGGTTCGCCAAAGAATTGGCTTCTCTGGCGGACATTTATGTCAACGATGCTTTCGGCACGGCCCATCGGGCCCATGCCTCCACAGAAGGGATCACCCAATATTTGATCTCAGCGGCGGGATTCTTGATTGAGAAAGAGATCAGCTATTTGGGACAGGCCATTGGAAACCCCAAGAGACCTTTCGTGGTGATCTTAGGGGGCGCCAAGGTGTCCGATAAGATATTGCTCATTGAAAATCTGATATCTAAGGCCGACGCGATCATCATCGGCGGTGGTATGGCGTATACGTTTTTGAAGGCCCAGGGAAAGAGTATTGGAAAATCGATTTGCGAAAACGACAAACTGGATTTGGCGAAGGGACTTTTGGCAAAGGCCAAGGCGGCGGGGGTCAAAATTGCCTTAACGGAAGATTTCGTGATTGTCGAGAGTTTTGACAAGCCGCAAGGGCGTAAGATTGTCACCGCGATTCCCGATGGGTGGGAGGGCGTCGATATCGGGCCGGCGACACGCGGAAAGTATAAAGAAATTCTCTCAACGGCCAAGACGGTTGTTTGGAACGGGCCGATGGGTGTCTTTGAGGTGGATGCCTTTGCCGAGGGCACGAAGGAAATCGCTCAATATCTGGCTGCTTTGAAGGGGGTCACAACCATCATCGGCGGCGGGGATTCGGCCGCCGCAGTCAGTAAATTTGGTTTTGATAAAGCCATGACACATATCTCTACAGGTGGAGGGGCTTCTTTGGAATTTTTAGAAGGTAAGGAACTGCCCGGGATCGTTGCGTTGACCGATAAAGCTAAGGCAGGGGTTCGATGAGAAAACCGATCATTGCGGGAAATTGGAAGTTGAACAACACGGAGCGCGAAGCGGTCGAGCTGGTTACGGCTTTGAGGACGAATTTGGCTGACGTTGATACGGTTGACATCATTGTTTGTCCTGTTTTTACTGTTCTTGGGGTGGTTCATGATGTTTTATTGGAGTCCAATATTGCTTTGGGCGCTCAGAATGTGTATTGGGAAGATTCCGGGGCATTTACGGGAGAGGTTTCCGCGCCGCTTCTCAAAGAGATCGGCGTTCAATATGTTATCATCGGCCATTCGGAGCGTCGTCAGTATTTTGGAGAGACCAACCAAACGGTCAACAAAAAGATCCGCGCGGCCCTGAATCATGATTTAACGCCGATTGTCTGTGTCGGCGAGATTCTCCAAGAGCGTGAGGCCGATAAGACTTGTGAAGTTATTCAGACCCAATGCAAAGAATCGCTGGCCGGTTTCAACGCGGATGAAATGAAGAGAATGATTATCGCCTACGAACCTGTCTGGGCCATCGGCACCGGCAAGACGGCCACTCCGGCCCAGGCGCAGGAAGTCCATAAGTTTATCCGTGAACTGTTGACAAAAATGCACAATGAAGAAGCCGCGCAAACACTGCGTATCCAATACGGCGGCAGTGTCAAACCGGAGAATACTGCTGAATTGATGGCCCAGGAGGATATCGACGGCGCTCTGGTGGGCGGGGCGAGCCTGAAGGCGGATTCATTCATACAAATCGTGAAGAATTCTTGCGGCGTACTAAAGTAAAGGGGAAATATCATGACAGGTTTTTTTATGTTTTTGCATGCTCTGGTGTGCGTCCTTCTCGCGCTGATCGTCTTGATGCAGTCCGGAAGAGGCGGCGGCCTGACCGAAGGTTTTGCCGCGGCCGAATCGATCTTCGGGGCCAAGACAAGTTCTTTTCTGGTTAAGACAACCGCGGTTTTGGCCTGTGCGTTTCTGATCACGTGTTTGAGTCTGGCGATCCTTTCGTCGCAGAGCGGCAGGTCTTTGATGGCGACGCCGGCGGCCGTCGCGGGCGCTCCGGTGAAAGCAGTTCAAAAAACTCAACCGGTAACACCGTCTGTGGACGAAAAAACGATTGAGCTGCTACCCACTAACTCAACAGCCCAATAATCCGTTGAGGGATCAATCTTTCCTTTCCAAGCGAATCCTTTCTGTATTTCTTTCCGTCTTTTTTCTTTTTCCATCTCAATGCGTTGTCTTCGCCTCAGCCGGCGATAAACACGGCGGTCAACTCGTCCTTGCCACGACTTCGGATCCCAAGTCCTTCAACGACATCATTGCCAAAGAGACCTCAACGACTCTGGTCACGGAACTCATCTTTGAGGGATTAACCACAACCAACGCCTTGACCACCAAAGTCGAACCTAATTTGGCCCGATCATGGGACATCAGCGAAGACGGGTTGACATGGACGTTTCACCTGCGCGAGGATGTCCGTTGGAATGATGAGAAACCGTTCACGGCGGATGACGTGGTATTCACGTTCAATGACCTTATCTATAATCCTGACATTCCCAGTTCGGCGCGGGATATCTTTACCGTCGATGACAAGACCTTTGCGGTCGAGAAGGTCGATGATCATACCGTCCGGTTTGTTCTGCCGGTCAAATTCGCCCCGTTTTTACGCGGGATGGGCCAGGCGATCCTTCCCAAGCATAAGCTCGAAAAAGCCGTGGCGCAAGGCCGTTTCAATTTCACCTGGGGCATCGACACCGATCCCAAGGAGATCGTCGGGACGGGGCCTTTTAAGCTGGCGCGTTATGATCCCGGCCAGCGGCTGGTCTTCGAGCGAAACCCGTATTACTGGAAAAGATCTGCGCAAGGTGATTCCTTGCCGTATTTGGAGAAAATCATCTATCTGATCGTCCAGAGTACTGATGTCGGACTGTTGAAATTCATGGAAGGGACTCTGGATGGATACGCCTTGAGGGGAATGGACTATCCGATGATCAAGCCCCTGGAGAAAAAGGGGAGTTTTACCGTGTATGATCTTGGGCCGGACATGGGCAGTCAATTTCTGTTCTTCAATCAAAACTTGGGGAAAAATCCTAACACGGGAGACTATTTTGTGGCGCCGCACAAACTGGCCTGGTTTACGAACCGCGAGTTTCGCCTGGCGGTGGCGCACGCCATCGATAAGCAAAAAATCATCGAGATTGTGAATAATAATTTGGGATACCCCCAAAGTTCCGCGATGGGGCCGGCGGCCGGGTTTTTTTATAATCCGGATGTGCCCCAATATGAGTACGATCTGGATAAGGCCAGGGAAATCCTGAAAGCGGCCGGTTTCGAGGACCGCGATGGCGACGGTTTTATCGAAGACCCGCAAGGCAACCGCATGGAATTCAGTCTGTACACTAACGCGGGCAGTACTGATCGCGTCGATATTGCCGCCATCATCCGTCAGGACTTGGATCGTCTGGGAATGAAGGTCAATTTTCGCGCGCTGGAATTCAACACCCTAGTCAGCCAGTTGACGTCGAGCTTTCA
Source organism: uncultured Planctomycetales bacterium (assembly GCA_964365515.1). Classification (GTDB taxonomy): domain Bacteria; phylum Omnitrophota; class Gorgyraeia; order Zapsychrales; family Zapsychraceae; genus CAYIQK01. The sequence goes on from CAYIQK010000137.1 coordinate 3,780, forward strand.
GTGGGAGGCGGTCATCCTGGGGTTGACCGGCGGCATCGAACCGCATTTCG
>CAYIQK010000138.1:0-3825 GCA_964365515.1 uncultured Planctomycetales bacterium
TCTACCTGATGAGCTAGTGGGCCGATACCATTTCATAAAAATCTATTATCAAAATATTTGAAAGAGCAACTGCGCTTATCACTCCATCAAGGATTTATTTTTTTCATCCAAGAGGGTGTCGATCTCCTTGATATATCTGTCAGTCAATCTCTGAATCTCTTCCTGAGAATGAAAATTTTCGTCCTCCGTGACCGTCTTTTCATTCTGCATTTTTTTGATCCTCTCATTCGCATCCCGCCGGATCGTCCGCAAAGAAACTCGTGCTTTCTCCGCCATGTCCTTCGTCACTTTTTTAAGTTCCTGCCTCCGTTCCTCGGAAAGCTGCGGTATCGTCAAACGGACAACTTTACCGTCGTTGAAGGGAACCGCGCCCAAATTGGATTTCAAGACGGCCTTTTCCAACTCCGGGATCACACTCACGTCCCACGGCTGGATCACAACCGTCCGAGGATCAGGCACGGTGATGGAAGCAATCTGTTTGACTATGGTGAGAGTCCCATAATAATCCACGTGCAATCCCTCGATCAAACCTGGATGAGCCCGTCCCGTTCTAACCTCGTTGAACTCCCTCCTGGCCGATTCAACTGTTTTCTTCATTCTTGTCTCTGTGTCATGGATCAATTCTTTCGCAGCCATTTTTATGCCCCCATTTATTGGACGATGGTTCCAATCTTTTCCCCTAAAACCGCTCTTTTGATGTTCCCTTTCTCCAAAAGATTAAAGACAACAATCGGCAGGTTATGATCCATGCACATACTCACGGCAGTGGCATCCATCACCCGTAGATTGCGTTTGAGGACATCAATGAATTTCAATTTCTTATATTTCCTGGCCGATTGATCTTTGACCGGATCAGCGGAATAAACGCCGTCGACCTTGGTGGCCTTCAAAATGACATCGGCACTGATCTCCTTGGCGCGTAAGGCCGCCGCCGTGTCGGTTGTGAAATAGGGATTACCGGTGCCGGCGACAAAAATAACGACCCGTCCTTTTTCCAAATGGCGGATGGCCCGCCGTCGGATGTAGGGCTCGGCGATGGACGCCATCTGAATGGCCGTCATCACACGAGTGGGAATCCCGACTTGCTCAAGGGCATTCTGAAGAGCCAGGCCATTGAGAACAGTGGCCAACATGCCCATATAGTCGCCCACCGATTGATCAAGACCGAAACGCTTCGACTCCACGTGTCCGCGGAAGATATTCCCACCCCCCACAACGACGGCGACTTCGACTCCCAAGGAACACACGTCCTTGATCTGATTGGCAAATGAGGCGCAAGTCTCCGCATCAATCCCGTGCGGTTGTCCTCCGAGCAAAGCCTCCCCGCTGAGCTTGAGGAGAATTCGCTTGTAGATGGGCTTTTTTTTAATCAATTTCGTTGACCTTATATCTGACGAAACGCCCGATGAAAACATTCTCTCCGATACTTGCGATCAACGCATTGAGGCAGTCTTGAATCGTTTTCTGAGGGTCCTTCACAAAGGGCTGTTCCAAGAGACAAACCTCCTTGAAAAAGGCCTCCTGATCCGCCTGTTGACGCAGGATTTCTTCGGGGATATCCTCTCTCTTGATGTATTTGGGATGAAGGGCGGCAATTTGCATCGCAACGTCTTTCGTAAACCGGCAAAACGCATCGCTCTTAGCCACAAAATCCGTCTCACAGTTGACCTCAACCAGGACCCCTATTTTACTGCCGAGATGGACATAGGCCTCAATACGTCCCTCTCTGGCCGCACGGTCTTTCTTTTTAGCGGCCAGTTCGAGTCCGCGTTTCTGGAGGACCTCCTTGGCTTGATTGATATCCCCGCTGGCCTCTTCCAGGGCTTTTTTGCATTCGATAACACCGCACGATGTCATTTCGCGCAGTTCTTTGATCACCTCGATTGAAATCTCCATTTCCAAAATCCTTTCCTTCCTCGAATCCTCGCTACGAAATCATTTTTTTACAAAAAAACATTCTATTCAGAAAGTATCGGTGCCGCCGTTGAAGACTCCGGCGTGCCGGATTCCTGAACGTCAGTCTGTTTAGATTCCGTTTCCACGGTCTTTTCCTTCATCGCCTCGCTGGTCAGATAGGCCTTGCGGCCTTCAATGATACTCTCGGATATCAAAGACACGATGAAACGAATGGACTTCAACGCATCATCATTGCCGGGGATAGGATAGTCAATGAGATCCGGATCACAGTTGGTATCAACGATGGCAACGATGGGGATATTCAATTTACTGGCCTCACGGACAGCGATCTCTTCTTTTTTGGGATCAACGATGAACACCGCATCCGGCAACTTGCCCATCTCACGGATACCTCCCAGATCACGGAGTAATTTTTCTCTCTCTTTGGTCAGACGTGAGGTTTCTTTCTTCTTGAGGTTCTCCCAGACCCCGTTCTGGCTCATCTGCTCAATGGCCCTGAGCCGCGAGATGGATTTCTTAACCGTCTGAAAATTCGTCAAAAGCCCTCCCAGCCAGCGGCTCTTCACGTAAAACATCCCTGATCTCTTGGCCTCTTCCTCGACAATCATCTGGGCCTGTTTTTTAGTCCCGACAAAAAGGACATTCCCGCCTTTTGCGGCCATATCGCGCGCAAAATCTCTGGCCAGGTTAAGACATTCAACCGTTTTCTCCAGGTTGATGATGTAAATCCCGCTGCGCTCCCCAAAAATGTACTTTTTCATCTTGGGACACCACCGCTTGGTTTGATGGCCGAAATGAACGCCTGCTTCCAATAATTTTTTAATTAAATCTTCTACCATTTTACCCTCGCTCCTTATAGTTCAATAACATGCTCGTTAATCTTCAAGCAACGCTTGTGTCTCCCCTGAGACAAAAGCGTCCTTGGCATTTTACTCGCTAAAATGTCAAGGAAATAACCCCGCATGCCATTGTTATTAATGTTGATTGAAATTTTGGGATAGTATACCCAATAATCCTTTTCTTTGCAACTATTTATTCTCCTTTGCTAAAGCTTCGGAGGAATGCACCAATTCAGGATTCCTCTAAGATACTCCGCAACTTGTTGCGGAGAGGTTCATTGGTGGCGAATCAAGCTTGGAACTGTATCGTGTGGAGTTTTTCATAGAGCGGACACGTCTTCAACAACGTTTCGTGACGGCCCATCCCTATCAGCCGTCCTGCCTCCAAGACAACAATCTGATCGGCCTTTTTGATGGTTGATAAGCGGTGAGCGATCGCCACAACCGTCCGGCCTTGCATCAGTTTATCAAGCGCTTCCTGGACGAACCGTTCGGATTCCGAATCCAGTTGCGAGGTGGCCTCATCCAGAATCAGAATGGGCGGGTTCTTCAAGATGGCACGGGCAATGGCAATCCGCTGTTTCTCCCCGCCGGACAAACGAAAACCGCGGTCTCCGATCACCGTGTCGTACCCTTTGGGCATTTTGACGATGAATTGATGCGCAAAGGCCCTTTCGGCGGCCATCTGAATCTCCTCCTGAGTGGCCTGCCGGTGTCCATAAACGATATTGGCCCTGACCGTGTCATTGAATAAAATCGTTTCCTGCGTCACGATGCCGATTTGACCGCGCAAAGAGAGGAAAGTCGCGTCCTTTAGATTGGTTCCGTCCATTTTGACGACACCTTTCGTCGGATCGTAAAAACGTGGTATCAAATTGGCGAGACTCGTCTTACCCGAACCCGTAGGTCCAACGATGGCGACAATCTGCCCTTTTCTGACCTCAAGGTTAATATCCTTCAACACAAGCCCGGATCCACCATCATACTGGAAATCCACGTTCTCGATGCGAATGCACTCTTTCATCTCCGGAATCGTGACAGCGTTCGATTTTTCAAGGACAGTCACCTT
>CAYIQK010000139.1:0-3788 GCA_964365515.1 uncultured Planctomycetales bacterium
GCCGGCGGCGTATTGATGCCGAAAATAAAAATGGCAAATAATAGATGATAGGTGATAGGTTGCAGGTGAACCTTCATTTTCTGATTCCCTTGATCTCCTTCTTCATGTCCCGCTGAAGAAGAAAAGATTCATCCCCGGCGATGATGCGTGGAGTCAAAAAAACAATCGTTTCCGTCCGTTGGATCGAGTCCGAAGAACTGCTGAAGAGTTTCCCCACGATCGGGATATCCCCGACCAGAGGAACCCTGTTGGCGGATCTGGACTTGCTGTCTTTGATCATGCCGGCGATGATGATGGTCGTGCCGTCTTTGACGATAACCGTGGATTCCGCGTTGGCGGTTTCGATCACAGGCACTCTTTGGTCGGATGAGTCCGACGGGAAAAAACTGGTGATGGAGCTCACTTCGGGTTTGATCAGCATGCTGATATAACCATCTTTATTGATAGTGGGGGTGACATTCAATTTCACGCCGACATCGACAAAGGTGAACTGCGTGGATTCGGTCGTGGCCGCGGTGGTGGTGGTGGTAGTCTGCTCCGAATACGGCTGTTTGGTGATGACATTGATGGTCGCCTCTTTGCCCTCGGCGATTGCGATATGCGGATTGGAAAGGATCTTTGTCTCGCCGACGGTTGAAAGCATCTCCAGGACGAAATTCAAGGCGTTTGTCCCCGTGCGCGCCAAGGTCAATTTGCCGAATGTGTCCAAGCCGACCGGCATCTCCACCTCAGGCTTGATGGAAAACCCTTGAAGTCCTCCCGACTGACCGCCGGCAAACAACCTATCCCAGTCCACGCCCCATTTGTAGGTATCCGACAACGTCACCTGCACGATCTTCGCCTCGATGAAAACCTCCCTGGTTTTGCGGTCGAAGGCATGGATGATGGTCTCGATCTTTTTCAACTGATGCGGAAGATCCGTAATGACCATGGTGTTGGTGCGGGTATCGACCCGCATGTTCCCCACCTCATTGGGCGTCAAGGTCTTGACAACTTCCGCCTGGATATCCTCCACCTTGGCGTACTGAAGTTCGAACACTTTAGTCTCAGTGGGCAATTCCCTGGTGATGGTCGGGATATCGGTGCTTTTGACGACCGCGTCCATCTCCTTGATCTTGGGGGGCGTATCGACGACCACCAGCAGTCCCGTGGAATCATCAAAGACAATCTTTCCGATATCGCTTTTCATATTCCCCAAAAAGGTCCCCACCTTCTGGGCCGAGGCATACTTCAATTGATAGACAACCGTTTCTCTTTGATCATGAAAATCCACTCCCTGAAGGGTCTTGTATTCCTGGTTGGATATCACGGTGATCACATTGCCATGAACCTGGTAGGCCAGATGGTTGGTGGAAAGAAGGATATCAAAGATATCGGCGATGGTGACATCGTTGATCAGAAGATTCACCGTCCCGGCCACACCGCCGGCGATGGCGATGTTGATGTCGCCTTCCACCGCTAAAAATTTAAGGACGTCGCCGATCTCCATCCCTCTCAAGTCCACCGAAATCTGCTTCTTAAGTCCCGGAAACTCCTTATACAATGACGAACGGTCAGTCTCAGTTTTTAGGGTATAGACTGCGGGGATGTCTTCCGGGCCTTGCGTTTGTGCCCGCAAACACGGGACATTTCCCGCGAAAGAAAAAACCAACATTATGATCACAAGAATGCAGTTCATGATATAGAAATCAGAATAAATCCATCTCTGCGTCTTCATATCCAAGGATGATTTTATCCCGCTGAATGGTCTTGACCGCAATAGCCGTTTTGCCGATCGTTTCGCCTTCTTTCAAAAAAAATATCTCCTGGGTCTTATTGTCTTTGATCATCACCTTAGGATTCGCCCCCCAAGCAATCCCGACCACCTTAAAACCCTGCGCCAGGTCTTTCAATTTCGGTTGAGGAGGCGGTGGAGGCGGAGGTGGCGGCGGCGGTTCATCGACAATGACCATCTTCTCCACCTTCGTGATGAGATTGAAAATATCCCTCTGGCGGACCTGCTGAAGATAGTGATCCACCGGCTGAAAGGCCTCCATGTTCGCTAATGTCGGGGTCTCGAACTTGATTTTGGAGACGGAATCCATCAATGTCTTCATGTCGGATTTTTTGTAAAAAGCCTGATGAGCGGCCAAGGCCGTCAGGACAAGCAATATTCCAATGAAAGTCCTGTTGACGGCCTCCAGCTCCAGTCCGTTGGACAACAACTGTTTGACGGAATCTATTCCCTTCAAACGCACTGGAGAGGCGAATAAAGCGGGTTCCTTCTTATCCTTGTCTTTCGCGGCCGTGAACCCGCCGAAAAACTTACCGGCGTTCAATACCCCTTTTGAAAAAAACTTGGCGGTCCCGTCCGCCCATGAGGCCTTCGACGGCTTGGCTCCGATGGTCTCCTTTCCCGCATTCTTGCCGACGGAGGTCTTCTTTCCTTCCTGAATAACCTTAAATAATTTTTCTTCGGGAGAAAGATAATCGTCGGGCATTAGGGTATATTTTTACCATTAACCATCATACCGCGGCCATCTTCACTTCTTGCCGGATCAATTCTTGAACAACGCCCTCATCCACAGCGCTTCGATCATGCATCACAAGATACTCCAAGGCATCGTGGCAGATCATCGTCGTACGCCTCAGATATCCTTGGGTATGGGCATAAATGGCATCAATAGCCTCCTCCTCGAACAGCGGCTCGGAGAGGACATAACCGGCCTGCCGGACGCGGAAATAAATCAACGCCCGGATCTCATCTTTTTCCAAAGGATTGATCACATACTTGAGGGCAATTCTGTCCCAGAGGTTCGCGATCTGGCTGATCGCCGGCAGAAGCTCCATCTGCCCCAGCAAGACAATCTGAATCAACTTCATCTCATTGGTCTCATAATTCAAGAGAATCCTCAAGGCCTCCATTGAGGCGCTAGAAAGTTTTTGAGCTTCATCAATGAACAGCACAATGGTTTTGTCGTTCACAATCCCTTCTTCAAAGAGGAAGTTTTCCACAGTCTTTTTGTGATGAAGGACCGGCCACAACCGCGGCCTCAAACCGAGGGCATCCCCCAAGAGGGAAAAAAATTCCACTTCCGACGGAGCCGTGGGATCCAAAATCACTTTGACGATGAACTCCGGTTCCTTAGAGAGTGCGCTTGTCAATTTGCGCATGAGCGTACTTTTTCCGGTCCCCACATCACCCAAGATCAGGCTCAGCCCCCTTCTCAATGCGATGGCCACGCGCAACCGGTAAAACGCGGCCATATGCCCCCGGGTCTGATAAAAAAAATCGGGATCCGGGTTGGTTGAAAACGGCTCTCTCTGCAATCCCAAAAGTTTGAAATAGCCCATATCCGTTATTCACATTCCTGTTAACTGTTTGCGAATCAACCGCAAGGAATAACCCTCTCTGACTAACTGCGCGATCTTGGCAAGACGAAACCGCACCTGGGATCTCTCATACATCCGCGCGTTCCCGTTTTTAGCCACAACCTCCAATAATCCCAAATTCGTATAGTGGTTGACTGCCTGATAGGTGACGCCAAATCTCTTGACAATCTCCGGGGCGGAAATCAAATCCTGATTCACTTTTCGATTCATAGATTCAAACTCCGACGAGTTTTTTGCGGATCAACCTCAAGGAGTATCCCTCGTTGACCAATTCGACAATGGCGGCCAGCCTGTCCTTGACCTTCAACTTGTCATACATCCTGGCATTGCCGTTTTTGGTGATGACATCCAGCAGGCCTAAATTTGTGTAATGATTGACCGCCTGGTAGGTGACGTTGAACTCTTGAACAATCTGT
>CAYIQK010000140.1:0-1458 GCA_964365515.1 uncultured Planctomycetales bacterium
TGAATCCCGGCGAGTTCACGCATCACGGCGCGGTAATACATCAGATACCCCCGCCCGCCTGAGGCGGGGGCGATCGCGTTCACCCAGGGCTTGGCCGGATCCGGCACCAAAAGCCCGGGGTCAATTTCCATCTTGGTTCCCAGGCCATTGCACGACGGACACGCGCCGTAAGGAGAGTTGAACGAAAAACTTCGCGGTTCAATCTCCACCAGGGCGCTCAAGCCGCAGGAAACACAGGCGTAGTTTTCGCTGAAAGTCCGCGCCGGTACTTTGCCGTCGAAATCCACCATGAGGATCCCGCCGCCCACCTTGAGCGCGGTCTCCACGGAATCCGTGAGCCGTTTTTTGAAGGAAGGTTGAATCGTCAGCCGGTCGACAACGACTTCGATGTGATGGTTTTTATATTTGTCCAGCTTGATCGCGTCCTGGGTGGTGTAAATCTTCCCGTCGGCACGAAAACGCGCGAACCCGGCCTTCGCCACTTTGCTTCCAATATCTCTGTACTCCCCTTTTCGCCCGCGCACCAAAGGCGCCAAAAGAACGGCCGTTGTCCCGCCCGCGATTGACATGATCTGATGGACAATCTCTGCAACGCTCTGGCGTTCGATCTTTCGGCCGCACTGATCACAATGGGGGGTGCCGATGCGGGCGAACAAAAGACGCAGATAATCGTAGATTTCCGTCTGGGTGGCGACCGTCGAACGCGGGTTGCGGCTGATGGTCTTCTGTTCGATGGAAATCGTCGGCGACAGGCCTTCGATGGATTCCACGTCGGGTTTCTGAAGCTGTTCCAAAAATTGCCGGGCGTACGCCGAGAGGCTCTCCACATAACGGCGCTGGCCCTCGGCGTAGATCGTGTCAAAGGCGAGCGATGATTTTCCCGAACCGCTTAGCCCCGTGACCACAACAAACTGATTGCGCGGAATGTCCAGGTTGATATTTTTGAGGTTGTGCTGTTTGGCGCCGCGGATAACAATATGATCAGATTGCATGATATTGGAGGATAAAAAAGCCGCCATGCCCCGGGTTATGGAAAAATCCACGCCCTAAGAACATGGCGGCCTCAAAAAAACAACGTTATTGAGCTTTCCTCTCCCAACTTCAAATCTCCCTTGAAGTTCTTTAACGCTAACGGAAGATTTGAAGTTATATTTATTGAGAGGAAGCTCAATAAACTATTTTCTCTTAGCTGTTTTTTTCTTAGCTGCCTTCTTTCTCTGGCCGCCACGGACCATCTTCGCACACGAAATGTCTCCGTTTTTATCGATAAAATAAAGGAAACCTGGCTCCTTTTTGATACCGACTTTGGCAACCTTCTTGGGCGTACCGCCCTTTTTGCTGCCGCGGGCCATCTTCGCGCAAGAGACATCACCTTGCTTGTCAACAAAGTAAAGATATCCCTTCTCTTTCTTGACACCTGCTTTAGCCACTTTCTTAGCCATTGATTCACCCCCTTTC
>CAYIQK010000140.1:1558-3785 GCA_964365515.1 uncultured Planctomycetales bacterium
GGCATCGATACCGGCAACGGCGCCGGAGGGCAGAAGAAGATGACAATGATTGTTGTGGGCCAACCGGAAAAGGCTGGAGGCATTGAGAAGTTTCCCGACACTCATGGCAATCACGCTTTTTCGAGCCTCCAGGGCTTGACGCAGGATAGGGGTTGTGTTCTTGGCATTGACGGCTTCAACGATCACATCGCAATTTTTAATCAGCGCTTCCAACGTTTTTTTAACGATCCCCTTTCGGGAAAGTTGGTTTTCCAAGCTTCGCGCTCTTGCATCATCAATATCATAAAGAGCTGTCAATTGGCAATCTTTTTTTAATCTTTTTTCGACGGCCGTCGCTATCCCCGAACCGATGGCCCCGCAGCCGACGATGCCGACTTTGAGTCTACGCGCTTTTCGCGCTGCCGCATTCATCGCAGATTCACGATCATATTGTCAATCAGCCGCGTCTGGCCGAAGCACACCGCCAAGGCAATCATGACTTTTCCGCCGGCCATCGTGGAGGATTCCAAGGTTTCAGCGTCGACGCATTCCACATAATCAATCCGGCCGGAGGTGTTTCGCGTGATGCGTGAGCGGATCATGCCGGTGATCTCCCCGGCGCGGCGCTCGCCTTCTATCATCCGTTTTTTCGCCTCGCGCAAAGATTGATAAAGGATGACGGCCTCCCGCCTTTGTTTCTCGGTCAAATAACGGTTGCGTGAACTCAAGGCCAAGCCGTCGGCGTCGCGGACAATCGGGCAGACCTTGACTTGAACGGGAAAATTCAGATCGCGGATCATCCGTTGGATGGTCAGGGCCTGCTGAGCGTCTTTTTGCCCTAAGTACAATACATCAGGCATGACCATGTTCAACAGTTTTCCAACAACGGTGGCTACGCCGCGGAAATGCCCCGGGCGGGATCTCCCGCACAACGGCTTGGTGATCTTCTCCACATCAATGTAAGTCAGATGATCGTCCGGATACATCTCATTTCCCGAAGGGCAGAATAAAATATCGACCCCTGCTTTTTGGGCCAGTATCCGGTCCGTTTTTTCTCGGCGCGGGTATTTTCGAAAATCTTCCGTAGGAGCGAATTGCTTAGGGTTGACAAAGATGCTGACGACGACCAAGCCGTTGTTCTGCCGGCACCGGCGCATGAGCGAGCAGTGCCCATCGTGCAAAGCGCCCATCGTCGGGACAAAACCGATCCGCTGATTCCGCGCTTTGGCTTTTTGGATCAACCGCCGAAGAGACTCAACAAACCTGATGACCTGCATGGGGGAATTCCTTCTAAGAGATCCGGTTCGATTTCCTTCAAGGGGTTCATGACAAAGTCCCGCTCAAACATGCGCGGATGCGGAATTTTCAGTTGCGGCGTATCAACGGTGAGACGATCATACAACAAGATATCCAGGTCAATGGTGCGCGGGCCGTTGACAGTGCCGCGCACACGGCCGAGTTCTTGTTCGATGGCCTGGCACTGATTTAACAATTCAACGGGAGATAATTTCGTCTCAATTTTAACCACGGCGTTGAAAAAATCCCCCTGTGGCGGGCCTCCGACGGGATCGGTTTCCTGGATGGACGAACACTTCAAAATGGTGTTTCCTTTTTCTTTCAAAAGCGCGAGGGCGGCGTCTAAATTTGCGCCCCGGTCGCCCAAATTCGATCCCAATCCGATATAAGCAACAGCCAACTTACAAAACCTTTCGCAGACGCTCCACGGCCTCGTTGATCCGGTCTTTGGAAACGGTCAAAGCCATGCGGACATACCCCTCCCCGGCCTCGCCGAACCCGTTGCCCGGCGTGACGACAATGTCCGCCTTGTCAAGAAAAGCTTGGGCTGTTTCCATCGAGGTGGAAAACCCCTTAGGGATTTTCGCCCAGACATAGAACGCGGCCGCAGGAGACGGAATCTTCCAACCGACACTTCGTAAACCATTGATCAAAAAATCCCGACGGTCTTGATAAAGCGCCCGCATGTCTTCGGTGATATCCGCGGGACTTTTCAAAGCCGCGATCGCGGCGACCTGGATCGCCTGGAATATCCCGGAATCAAAGTTGGTCTTGACCTTCGCTAAGGCCTCAATGAGCTTGGCATTGCCGCAGGCCCACCCCACTCGCCAGCCCGTCATGTAATAGGTCTTGGAAAAAGAATGAAATTCGATCGCAACGTCCTTCGCGCCGTCAATCTCCAAAATGCTGGCGGGCTTCTGGCCGTCAAAATAGACCTCCGAGTAGGCCATGT
>CAYIQK010000141.1:0-3778 GCA_964365515.1 uncultured Planctomycetales bacterium
CATCACCGTGCGCGTCCGACCCGCCGGTGACGGCCAAAGAATGCTTCCGTGCCAGTCCCTCATAAAAATAAATCAGGTTCTCGGAACAGTAGGGATAATAGACCTCGAGTCCTCCCAAGCCCGCGCGCACGAATGAGGGAATCAGCTCGTCGACATTCGTGAGCATCGGATGGGCCAGGACGGCAATACCGCCGGCATCGCGAATCAATTGGATGGCCTCCCGCGGCGTCTGCTTGATCTTCGGCACATAGGCCGGGGCTCCTTCGGCCAGATACCGGTCAAAGGCCTGTTTGAAGCTTGAGACGACCCCTTTTTCTTTGAGGATCATGGCCAAGTGAGGCCGCCCCCACGATTTGGTATTGCATGAGGAAACCACGTCCTCCCATTTGACACTCTGAATCCCCAGTCCCTCCAATTTCTCGATCATCTTCTTCATCCGTTCCAAGCGGCCGTCCTGCATCTGCCTCAACCGGTCGACAAACGTCTGATTTTGGTAATCAAACAGATACCCCAGGATATGAATCTCTTTGCCGTTTTCCTCCGCAGAGAGTTCAACCCCCGAAATCACTTCTAACCCATACTTTTCTGCCGCTTCCCTGCAGGCGGGGATCCCGTCGAGGACATCGTGATCCGTGACAGCGATACAACTCAAGCCGCCGTGATGGGCCTGTTCCACAACCTCTTGGGGAGACAACGTGCCGTCGGAATAAGACGTATGGATATGAAGATCGGCAAACCCCGTCATGATTTTTTATTTTGAGGAACGACCTCGGTCTTATGGATCTTATCGAGGATTCCGTTGACGAATTTTCCGGATTCCATATCCCCGTATTTCTTGGCCAATTCAACCGCCTCATTGATGGTCACCTTCGGGGGAATGTCTTCGGTGTACAACAATTCATAAACGCCGATACGCAGAACATTGCGGTCGATCACCGCCATGCGCTTGAGCTGCCAATTGGCGGCATATTGGGAAATTTTTTCGTCGATCTCTTGGATTTTTCCTTCGATCCCAGAGCTCAGACGCTGGGCGAAGGATTGGATGTTCGCATCGATGGAATCCATTTCACCCCAAAACTGTCGAGAGGTCAAGTCGATGGAACGGCGGGTCATCTCGGCCTGATAAAGAATCTTTAAGGCATGCTCGCGGGCTTGTGTTCTTTTACGCATAATAATGCATTATTTTCAAAGACGGCGCAAGACATCAATCATCTCAAGGGCGGCGCAGGCGGCGTCTTTGCCTTTGTTATCCCCTTGTTCCTCACAGCGCCGATCGGCCTGCTCGACGGTATCGGTGGTCAAGACCCCGAAAATCACCGGTTTGCCCGATACAAAGGATGCCCGGGCAATCCCCCGGGCCGCCTCCCGGCAGATCAAATCAAAATGCGATGTCTCACCGCGGATCACCGCCCCCAGACAGATAACGGCATGGATATTCTTTTTTCTGGCCAATTTGACGGCGGCGAGAGGAATTTCAAATGATCCGGGAACCCAGACAACGAGAATATCGTCCAAAGCGACCCCGCAGCGTGAGAGTTCATTCAGGCACGCGTCAAGCAGACGGCGGGTTAAAAAATCGTTGAACTTCGAGGCCACGATACCGATTTTCCTGCCTTTGCCGTGAGATTTTCCTTCAAGGACTCGATTCATGGTTCAACCCTGGTACCTGGCGGGGAGGCTTCGCTCTTATTCCAGCATATGCCCCAGTTTGTCCCTTTTGGCCTTCAGATAATCTTTGTTGATTGAATTGTGAGGAATTTTGAGCGGAACCCTCTCCACCACACAAAGCCCATACCCCTCCAAACCGACAATCTTCCGCGGATTGTTCGTCAAAAGGCGAATCTGCTTGATGCCCAAATCAACGAGGATTTGAGCGCCGATTCCGTAATGACGCAAATCCGGCGAAAACCCCAGGGCCTCATTGGCCTCGACGGTATCCAACCCCTTGTCCTGCAGATTGTAGGCCTTCAATTTGTTGATGAGACCGATGCCGCGGCCTTCCTGGCGCATGTAAATGATTACGCCCGATCCGCTCTTGCTGATGGTCGTAAGGGCTGTTTGCAGCTGGGCATTGCAGTCACAGCGAAGGGAATGAAAGACATCCCCTGTCAGACATTCCGACTGGACACGCACCAGCATCGGGACCGACTCATCGATCTTGCCCATGACCATGGCGATATGGGTATAATCATCCACTTTGGACTGATAGGCGGCCATATAAAATTCGCCGTATTCCGTCGGGAGCATTGTCTCCACGACACGTTCGATGAGTTTTTCACATTTCCGCCGGTATTCGATCAGGCTGTCAATGGTGCAAATCTTCAAGTTGTGTTTTCCGGAAAATTCCATCAGGTCACTGGTCCTGGCCATTGTCCCGTCGTCGTTCATGATCTCGCAGATGACACCTGCCGGATAAAGTCCGGCCAGACGCGTCAAATCCACCGAGGCCTCGGTGTGCCCGGCGCGGACCAAGACCCCGCCTTTGAGAGCCCTCAACGGAAACAGATGTCCCGGCGTGATCAAATCCGATGATTTCGAATGCGGGTCAATGAGTGTTTTGACGGTATATGCCCGGTCCGCGGCTGAGATTCCGGTTGTGATACCCTTGGCGGCATCCACAGAGATAGCCCACGCCGTATCGCATTTTTGATGCCGGTGGCTAAGATCAACCTTCATCGGATGCAGGTCCAATTCCTTAAGCCTCTCATCCTCCATAGGCAGGCAAATCAACCCTCTGGCTTCCTTGGCCATAAAATTGATCTTCTCCGGAGTGATGAACTCAGCGGCGCACAGCAAATCCCCCTCATTCTCCCGGCTTTCATCATCCATGACGATGATCATCCTGCCCTGCCGCAAATCTTCCAAGATTTCTTCGATTGTGTTGAACATGGAAACCTCTCTAACTTGTTGCCGCTGTAGATAGTTATATAAAAATCATTGAGGTTCTCGAAGTGTTTTGAAATCCAAAAATAATGGTTGTACTATATTCGAAATGTTATATCTTGTCAAGGACTTTGTCCCACTCTATAATGGTTTTTATGCGTATTGAAAAAAAAACGGCCCAATGCTTGATTCATCAACAAAAAACACTGGCCATCGCCGAATCCTGCACGGGAGGATTGCTGACTCACCGCCTGACCAATATCCCGGGGAGTTCAAAATTTCTCAAACTTGGTCTTGTTGTCTACAGCAATGAAGCCAAGACCAAACTGCTCAAAATCTCCGCCCCAATGCTCAAACGCTACGGAGCTGTCAGCCAAGAAACCGCTGTGGCCATGGCCAGGGCTGTCAGGACCATATACAAAACCGATTTTGGCGTAGGAATCACAGGCATCGCCGGCCCGGCAGGAGGAACCCCAATGAAACCGGCCGGCCTCACCTATATCGCCGTAAGCACGCGCGGGGAGACCGTGTGTGTGAAGCGCCTCTCCAAAGGCCCTCGGACATCCATCAAATCACAGGCGGCAACCAGCGCCTTGCGTCTTTTGCATCAATTTCTTAAGTGAGTACCGATGGCAGAAACTTTACGAACATTCATCGCTGTTGAACTCAATGATGAGATCAAAAAAACCATCACACAGGTGGAAGATGATCTCAAAACCACAGGGTGTGATGTCAAATGGGTCAAACCTGAGAATGCTCATCTGACCCTCAAGTTCCTGGGACATATCAAGGAAAAACGGCTTGGGCCTTTGGTGGAGGTGCTGGATTCCCTCTTTATTGAGCTTCCTCTAAATAAACATAACTTCAAATCTCCCACCAGCGTCAAAGAACTCCA
>CAYIQK010000142.1:0-3755 GCA_964365515.1 uncultured Planctomycetales bacterium
CGATTCACTACGATTGGTTGATGATGCCGGTGACGCTGATTGTCCTATTGAGTCTTATCATTGTCCTTTCTCTCATTGACCAGGATAAAATCAAGACAAGACGCGAGTGGCTGATTTTGGGGCTTTTGAGCGCGCTGGCGGTATTGGGGGATGGGAAGATGATCATTTTCTTCTGCTTAGCGCTTGTTTATCTGGGGGGGCGATGCCGAGCGTGTTGGAAAGGGAATATCCCGAGGATTTTTTTGCCTTTCATTGCAGGGATGGCGTTGATTTTGGTAACGACTGGATACCGCAATCAGATGATCGGCGGAGATTGGGTCTGGATCAGCGCCCAAAGCGGCTTGAGTCTTTACGTTGGGAATAACCCTCAAGCGACGGGTGTCTTCGATAATCCTTCGTTCATCCGGCCGACTCATCAAGGACAAGATGAAGACCAGGTGATCGTCGCCGAGATCTTGACTGAAAGGAAATTAAGCCCAGGCCAGGTTTCTCGATTCTGGCGTGATCAGGCCATCGCCTTCATCCGGCATCATCCGCCGGAATATCTGAAACTTTTGGGAAATAAATTGAGATTGTTTTTTACGGAAACGGAAAGCGCCTTTGATCTGGATTTGCTCATGCAGAGGGACTGGAAAAGGCGTTGGGATATCAACGGCCTCATTCTCATTTTCCCATTAGCCATGATCGGGATGATGGCGGCCAGAAGCAATGCCAATGGAACGGTTTATCTGAACTTTATGATTTTAAGCCAGTTGATCTTCACTTTGATCTTTTTTTTGACCAACCGCCACCGGGCCAGTATCCTGCCGTTTCTCATCATTTATGAATCTTATGCGATGGTGTGGCTTGTCGACCACCTTCGGCAGAAGGATTTCAAACCGTTGGTCTTAACGGCTGCATGCGCCGCGTCATTCGCATGTCTTTTCCCACCGGAAACAATGGCGGCCAGGGATGTTGACTTTTATCGTTTCACGAAATCAGGCTCGGTTTACGAGAAACGAAACAAATTGGACAAGGCCGTCGCGCAATATCGTCAAGCCTTGGCCGCCCGCCCCTTTGACACCAATGCGATGTTTAATCTGGCCGATGTCTTTGTCTCTGGCGGCGATTTCACAACTGCCGGAACGTATTATCAGCAAATCCTCGCCATCAATCCTTATCAGGTTGATGCCCTTTATAATCTCGGATTTGTCCAAGCGATGAAGGGGGAAGAACAGAAAAGCCTTGAGACCTATCAGAAACTTTTGCAATTGCAGCCTGATAGTCCAGATACTCTTTTGCAGGTTGCCCTGACTTATCAGCGGATCGGTCAGTGCGAGCTTGCGCAAAATTATTACACCAGACTCATGCGCGTCAAACCGCAGTTTCAGGCAGAAATCAGCCAAGCGATTTCGCAGTGCAATCCGGAAATTTTGGAATCGTTGCTTTGATTGACAATCATTATTGGCTCTTGTATAATTGCCTTTCCTAAAAACATGCATGAGAGGGAGGTTACGTATGGTGGAACAGAAGAAAACCGTTGATTTGGAGAGCCGCAAGAAAGCATTGGAGTTAGCACTCAGTCAGATTGAAAAGCAGTTCGGCAAGGGTTCGATCATGAGGCTTGATAGCAGTGTCCGCACGGACATTGATGTGATTCCGACGGGATCCATTTCGTTGGACTTTGCCTTAGGGGTGGGAGGGGTGCCCAGAGGACGTGTCATCGAAGTGTATGGCCCGGAATCTTCGGGGAAGACAACGCTCACTTTGAGCATCATCGCACAGATCCAGCGGATGGGAGGTACGGCGGCTTTCATCGATGCGGAACACGCCTTTGATTCCTCATATGCCGGCAAGGTGGGGGTGAATTTGGATGAGCTTCTGATGTCTCAGCCGGACACGGGGGAACAGGCCCTGGAAATCGCCGAAACCCTTGTCCGTTCCAATGCCGTGGATCTTTTGATCATTGATTCGGTGGCCGCCTTGACTCCGCGCGCGGAAATCGAGGGCGAGATGGGGGACGCCCACATGGGGCTTCAGGCGCGGCTCATGTCCCAGGCCCTGCGCAAACTCACCGCGGTGATCAGCAAAACGAACACGTGTATTATCTTTATCAATCAAATTCGCATGAAGATTGGCGTCATGTTCGGTTCCCCTGAGACGACCACCGGCGGCCGGGCTCTGAAATTTTATGCGTCGGTGCGCATTGACCTGCGTCGTATTGACTCGATCAAACAGGGGGAACAATTCATCGGCAACCGCGTGAAGGCCAAGATTGTGAAGAATAAAGTCGCTCCTCCTTTCAAAGAGGCGGAATTTGACATTTATTTCGATGAAGGCATTTCCCGGACGGCGGGTATCTTGGATTTGGGTGTTCAGACGGAGATCATTCAGAAATCCGGTACATGGCTTTCCTTTGAGAACGAACGCATCGGACAGGGGAAGGAGAATGGCCGGAAATTTTTGCGGGAAAATCCGAAAATTCTGGATAAGCTGGAAAAACAGATCCGCAGTAAGCTTGAGATAAAGTCATAAGCGGATTTATCTGCACGATTCCCGGCATAGATTGGTGTGTATGGATGAACAAGCAAAACGCGACACCCTTGCGCGGGCCCGGGAAGCGGTTTTGCGCTTGTTGAAGTTCAGGTTCCGCAGCGAAAAGGAACTGTGGGACAAACTCAAGCCCAAAGGATTCAGCCCACAGACGATCGCGCAGGTGATCCAATATTTCAAGGACATCGATCTGGTTGATGACCGTCAGTTCGCGCGGAAATGGATATTCGCGCGTCTTGCCAAACCTTTCGGGAGCGGCCGCATCCGGTTTGAATTGAAAGAAAAGGGTGTGGATCCCGAGATCATTGAGGAAGAGCTCAAAGAGGCCGCCAAAGATTATTCGGAAATGGATATTGCCGCCGAATTGGCCCAAAGGCGGGCGGCGATATACAAAGGTCTCGCCAAGGAAAAAATCAAGCAAAGACTTTATGGGTATCTCTTGCGGCGCGGATTCAACCCGCAGACGGTGATGAAGGTGATCCGAAAGATATGACAACCGACGAAATCAGAAAAAAGTTCCTGGATTTTTTTGCCTCCAAAGGACACACTATCGTTCCCAGCGACTCCGTGGTGCCCAAGGAGGACGCGACAGTTCTGTTCACAACCGCCGGGATGCAGCAATTCAAACGCCAGTTCTTAGGTTATGTCGGAGATTATACGCGCGCGGCTTCATCGCAGAAATGTTTGCGCACCGATGATTTAGACAAGGTCGGAAAGACGGACTTTCACCACACGTTCTTTGAAATGCTCGGGAACTTTTCTTTCGGCGATTATTTCAAAAAAGAAGCCATTGCCTGGGCGTGGGAATTCTTGACGAAGGAACTCAAAATTCCCGCGGATAAGCTTTGGGTTTCCGTTTACACGGAAGATGATGAGGCCGAGACCATCTGGGATGAGGATATCCGGATTGCCCCTGACAGGATCGTGAGGTTGGGGGATCATAGCAATTTCTGGCCGGCCGAGGCCAAAGACAAAGGGCCTAACGGCCCGTGCGGGCCATGTTCGGAGATTTTTTATGATTACGGAGCGAATCCAAAATGCACCAGCAAAAAATGCGATCCTGTCTGCGACTGCGGACGGTTTTCCGAAATCTGGAATCTTGTCTTCACCCAGTTTGACCGCAAAGAAGGCGGCGTCTTGGACCCGCTTCCCAATAAGAACATCGACACCGGCATGGGACTCGAGCGCCTCGTTGCCGTCGTGCAAGGGAAAAAGAGCAATTA
>CAYIQK010000143.1:0-3745 GCA_964365515.1 uncultured Planctomycetales bacterium
CGTCTTTTGGAACATTCGGTATGACCAAATTAATTCCCTCAATATTGGCTTCCGCGATAATTCCTTCGCCCACAATGACTTTATACTTCGACACCCGCAAACGCCAGGGAGACGCCAAAATCCAGCTCATCGCGATAGCCCCGTTGACTTCCGTCCATTCGCATGTTCCCGTTTCATCATCCGAATCCAGGGCGACCAGACCGCTGGCTATCAACATCAATTGTTTTTGGATATCATTATACTGTCCCTTGAACACCAGCTTACCCCATCCCGCGGTCCTGCCCGGTTCTTCGGATCTCATCCGTTCAATATCTTGCTCCAGCTTTTTGTACCGTGCCGCTAGATTCAAACTCTCAGGATAATTTTGCAACCGCCCAAAAATCACCACGTTATATCCATCGGCAACCAACCGCAAGATGTTGCGTTGTGTAAATACCCTGAACGGGCTGACTTTCAGCTTGATCAACCGCCCAGCGTAACTGACAGTCGGCTTGTTCACATCCAGCCCGATGTCCTCAACCCCTTCCTGAGTGAAACTGCTGTTTAACCGCCGACCGGCCTCTTTGATGATCTCTCGTGCCTGCTCCCACTTCATGTCATCCGCGTCTTCCAATTCTTCGTTATAAAGATCCTTATAAATTCCTTTTACGATATCCCAAGCACGGCTTAACTCATCTCCGTTAGTAATAGCGATCGTCTGCGCGTCCGGGTCGTATTGGGCGCGATCCAAAACCACCTTATGCTTACGGCTCACCATATTCGCCAAACCGCCGGTGCCATCCACCAGCCGTATAGCCAAACTGGCCATATCCAGCACATTAAATTTCACGGCCGCGCTCCACCTTTTGGGACTCAATCCCAAAAGATGTCCTAGAATCCGCTCAATCTGATCGACCCCGAAGTTTTGCCTGTTTCCAAATGTATGCGTGGTAAATACCAGACACATATCCCTGAATACAGACTCGGCGTCCCCGCGGGCCCGGTCCTTTTCATCGACGATCAACGCCATCGCCCCGGCGGCCTGCGAGTCATTACCCCAGACAATGGCCGGACGCCAATCCTGTTTCTCTTCAAATTGTCTTCTGCGTTCAACATGCCTCAACACCTTCACCACGGCCTTACCGAAGAACGCGCTGAATTCCTCCCACGACCGGTTTCCGAAATTGTTATAATCGTAAACCGTGTTCGTATAGCGTATCGATTCCCCTTCCCGGGGTACTTCTTCAATCAAAATGACTTCCTTGCCGCTTGCCAATTGACCTTTCCAATACTTGACACCCGTCATATACCCGCCAAGATCCACCGAATCCGTACCGATTTCTTTCATGTCCCGAATGTCAAATGCCTGCTCATAATCAATCGGTTGAAGATTGCCATGCATATCTTTTCTATTCTTATACATCGGTTCTATCGATACCACCCGTGCGCCCAGTGCCCGCATAAACCTTTCATGCACCTGCATGACATACCCCAATCCTCCCGCCAGAAGCAGGTTCTCCGGAGATACCGTATAAATGACACGTCCTTTTAGCTCTGGGGCATTCTTCTGAAGCCACCCTTCCGGCACCAAATCAAACATCATCAGGATGGCGTCTTTGAGCGTCGACGCAAACTCCTCTGCACTGCCTTCGAGGGCATTTATGACAATCCTCCGGTCTCCCTTCCCCAGCAATGCGACGGCCTTCAATGCCGGATAATGAGCCTCGACGGGGAATTCAGCCATCTCTTCATCCATGATCTTCCCGCTGTCATCCAGGAACTTCACCAATCCTTCTTGGGCTCCTTCCTCGCTGTTGCGGATACCCTGCGTATATTCAGCTATCTTACCCGCGTAGTATCTCCAATCCTCCTTCAATACGGCTTCCCGGTCTACGGCTTGACGGATCGGACTGGAAACAACGTCAGCTATGAGAATTCTCGGGATAACTGGCGAGCTGGATTTTTTAGGATCCAACGCCTTATCCCGCTCGCCGATCAGCTGGAGAGCCAGGACCAAGTTGCTGAAGGATTTAAAGTCCTTGACCTTCTCGCCCGGCTGGTAGATGGCTCTGTGCGATAAAACCCGGCTCAAATCCCCGAACGGCGTCTCGAACTGCGTGCCACCCGGCCTCTGGCGCATGCTCCAGAGGATATTGAGCTCCTGCGCTTCGACGTCCGCGAAACGCTTCCGCATGGCCTTGACGCCAAGCGTCTGGTTAAACCGGTTATACCAAACGCCTTTTCTGACGTCTTTGGTCTGACGCGCAATTTCGGAGTTAAGGCCTCCCAGCAGTTCATCCCACATCGTCGTGCCCGCGTTTAATCCCTCCAGCAGGAAGCTGTCCTCCTCGGCCATGCCGGGACGCCACAAAAGAAGTCCGCCTTTTTGCCCCGTCTCATTGACTAAAACCTCTGAAACCATCTCGGCCCCCTGGTCCATCAGATGGAGGGCCGCCGCGAGCTGCTGAATCCCTAAAACTTCCTCCGGGTTCCGGCTCAAAAGGCCAAGATCATTGATGCGCCGCGTAACGATGAACTCCACCCCTTCCCTGGCCAGTATTTTCAAAACGGGATCAGGCAGGGTGTAACGCTCGCCTCCCTCGCCGATCAGGTAACCCTCATTCTCAAAAATCATCTGGAACGCCACGTACATGTGGTTGGGGGTGGCGCGCTTGGCCTCTTCGATAGAAGTGTTGGGGAAAAGACGCAGGCGGCCCTCATGATCATGCGTGAAGAAATACGGATCAAATAATGGCGCTTCCATAAATATCAGGCGTTCTTTATTCAATCCGAAATATCCGTTTTCGATGTAATCCTGCCGGACCACCTGTTCGATAGACGCGTTAGGCACCGTTATGACCACGACTTTCTTGAGCGCCGCGTCGCCAAACAAAGAACGGTAGGCTTTCTGAAAGGCGACATTCATACGGTACCCCAGCGTGCGCGACTTGAAGAATTGCTCATACGGCCTGTAGGCCTGCGTCAGGGAAACCAGGAACGCTTGTTTGCGCTGGACGCGTAACGCCGCGGCCGCCTCCGGCGTCAACCGGTTCTTTTTGATTTCTTCTTTGGATAAAAGATATCCCTGGAACTGGACGTCAACCGCCGATATTTCCGGAGCACTCAACATGTGTTCCTTGCCCAACAGGTATTTGGCCATTTCCACCACAACCAGAGGATACATCGACCCCAGTCCCAAGCGGCTCGCCATGCCTCCGACCAGATTCAGAAATGCTATTTTTCCTTCTCTTAACAGCCGTAGCAATTTCTCGGAAGAACTTCCGGGAGTCCGCGCGGCGTCAAAGGCCTTTCCTTCCCGGATGCCATACATGCGTGGATCCGCGTTCACCTGATTGAGGGTCTGATCGATAGCTTTCTGGACCGTACGAAGCTCCTCATCCTGATCCGCGCCGCGTGCAACGCGATTGAGCTCCTCAAAACGTCTCAACAGGTAAAACAGCACTTCATTGGTATCGGCCGCCGTCTTTTCAAGCATCGCCGGCACGACCCTGCGCATGAAATCAACGGAGGTGATCGGCGAAGAGGTCGGACTGGAACTTTCTTCCCTCGGCTCTTCACGGGAAATTAATTTCCAATCCTCATGCTCGCCCGCAATTTCAATCCGATAATCCACGGCGCCTTCCGTCCTTACGGCATAGCGCTCAAAACTGGGGACCATGCCCTTCTCATAGAAGGCCATCTGGCGGTCGGCGCTGTTGGGGCTCAATTTCCTTGTGCGCATCTCAAACTTCGCCTTGGTCCTGTC
>CAYIQK010000144.1:0-3745 GCA_964365515.1 uncultured Planctomycetales bacterium
GACAGCTGGGATAATTGTCGGACTAGAGCCGCTTTTATTCCACGGTCCACGGCTTGCCCAAGCATCACTTAGCCTGGAATTTTTCGATCTGAAAGCTTCTTCCTCCATATAAGGCGCATGAGCAATGGCACCTTTATCTACACGATATTCCCTCTGAACCATTACAATCTGCGCAATTGGAGCCTTCTTACGACCGCCTGAAGAAGAGGAACTATCATCCGGTAATGGTTCGCTGGATGGCAAACTGGCCGGGCCAGTTGATGCTGTAGGCAAAATGCCGTCTTTTTTCCTATGATCCCGATCACCCTCCCCTGGAATGGCACTATCCGGCCACGGCCAATGACTCGTATCCGCCCTAGCCGTATCCAAACGATGATCTATAACTGGAAGTCTTGTTTTATTAAACCCAAGTAACATGGGCAATGGCGGCATGATCATAGCGGGTGAAGATCCTATACCGGCAGGTGTTGGAATTACAAGAGGCGCCGCGGGAACAGGAACGCTGTCTTCAACTGTCGGCGGCGTTACAAACACTTCTTCACCCATCGGCGAACCTGTGGATTCCTCATGTTTGGCGCTGCCGCTCGCGATGGGTTTCTCATCCTCGTTCCGGAACAACCTGTTCAATTTATTCAAGAAAGCATTGACCCCATTAACGAACGGCGCAAAGAGCGACTTGGCATATGACGCCCCTATATCTTCTGGAGTCTTTTCAGCTTTCTTGCGGGCTTTTTCCAACTTTTCACGATACTCGACAAGATCGCTCAACTGCTTCCTTGATCTTTCTTGTATTGAGGCAATCTCATCGCCGGCGTCGTCAACACCCTTCCCTGCCCAAAGATCTTTTAAGCTGGTTCCAGGCGATGGGAGGGCGAGAGGATTCCTCGCCATCGGCGCTGCCTGCGGCAGTTCATTTATGGCGCCCTGAGAGTCGTCAGAAGCAATCTCTGAAATCTCCGTCCCTAAAAGCTCTTCCTGTTGATCAACAAGCTGAACAAAATGAACATTTTCTTCAGCGGAGAATATCAGAGGCAGGGTCATATATTTGATGCCGCGAGGCCGGCCGGCAGACTCATCCGAGGACAACCGCATCGGCGAGGAAGTCAATTCAAATGCAGAATTTTGCTCTTCAACAGAAGATACCTGTGAGCTAATAGGCGGGGCGTGCGAAAGAGGCTGTGTGAATTCATCCTCTAAACGAGATACTGATCTCTCAATGATCGGCGAAGATGTCGTTGGATCGTTGGTTGCCTGTAGTACCGGCTGGTTCTTCTCGATGATCTTGAAAATCGTGGCACCGCTGGGATCGATAGACTTCAGTTCGATCCTTGTTCCTTGCGCGGCGCCAAGAGCAATGACACGGTCCTTGAACGAGCTGATCTTGTCCGCGGCCTGATCGGAATTGATAAAATCATGTTTTATATACATCCGGCCTTCCGGCCGGGTCACGCGAATAGCTTCCTTGATAACATGTGTCGCGTTCGCCCAACGGAATAGATCTGTGATGCTTAGCTTGGTTACACTGTTGTCCGCCAATGGAATCTTCCGGGCGTCTGCTCTTAACAAATTTACGTTCGCGGAGATCGTCGGCGCCGGCACATAGCTTTCTCTAAGCTTCAGTAATTCTTGAACAATATTGACCATAGGCCGCTGTGTGATTTTTGTCATTACTTCTGACCGCGCGACGTCAGGATTATTAACAAACCGTAATAATTCTTCGGCTATAGGGAGATTCTTGTCGGAAATATCTATATAAATTACTTTCTTGACGCCTTGGGTAAAAGCGGCGGCCGCATAGGTGCCCGGACCACCTCCTATGTCAGCGTACGTATCTTCAGAATTTAATTCCAGGGCGCTCAAAACTTTCTCTGCCGGTAATGTTCTTTGATGCCTTACTTGGCCCACGGAAGAGAATCCGGGGGTCGCAAGCGATCGATCCAAATATTCTTTTTGAGCTTCCTGAACGGACACTTGGAAAGGATCAGGCGCTCTTACCCGACCGATCGTTTTCAGGGCCTCCCGGGAATTGGCGCTTAATCGCACAAATCTATCCCTGAGTTGAATTTGATTCCAAAGATCTAGTTCATCCCTATCCTCTTCAGCTTCCTGGATCCTTTTTTCAAGAAGATCTATCGCCTTATCACCTTCCATCAATTCATCGACGTCGATGCTCACCCATTCCCGCTTGGTCCCCATCATGAGTCCCTTGGTAAGACCATAATTATTGGCAATATTCCTTATGTCCGCGTCCAGGACCCCGCGCTTCATCATCTCGTCACGGACGGATTCGAGACCAGCTTCATACGTTTGCTTCTGTCGTACCAAACGGGCGACTTCATCCGCTTTACCGGCTTGTGTATAGTAAGCAATGTCGTCATCCAGCTGGCCCATCAGGTCCGCGTAAATATCCACCTCTTCCTGCAGGAGAACATAAGGATATGTCCGGATCTCTCCGTCAATATTAAGTGACACATCCTTAATGAGGATCGCGGCTGTTAAAGGCCCTAATTTATTTTTGGCGATCTGGTATCCTTCAACAACGGGCGTTTCAAAAACTTCTTTTCTGATCTTTACTATAATGTCCGCGATCTCCTCTTCATCCTCCTCTTCCTGGGCCCGCTTCAAGCCGGCCTCCAGATCCCGCAAAGAGGCGAGATTATATCGAGGGACCTTCAGGATGACGCCCGGGACCTCTGCCGACTTATAAACCCTTACAGCTTTACCAGTATCCGTTTTGTCATAGCGATCGAAACGCGGCCCCGAATAACCCCCTGCCGGGTTCTCTACGGTCTTGATCCCGTTTTTAACAACTTCCTCGGCGATCTGTTCCAGATCCTGTCCTATTTTCTTATGATCTAACCCGTAATTATTAAGAACATCTTTGAGATCATCCATTGTCCCTTGAACATAACGCCCTAAAATATTCTGCTTCAGGTCCGCTATTTTGTCCGAGATCTCTTGCCGCGAATTCTCCTCCGCCGGACTGCTGACTATTTCCCTTGGCCCTTGGCCCTTGGCCCCTGACTCTTCATTCGCCGGCAAGGCGGAGGAATAGCGCCCGCCGACCGAAGGCTGGGAACTCTTTCTTATAAAGACTTTGGTATTTCCCGGCAATTCTGTATTTAAATTAACTTCGGTCAGCCCACTAAAAAGAGAGGCGCGCGAATAATCACGGCTCTGCGGGATACCGTAAACTACAAATTGGGCCCCCGGCTTCATTTCTTGCTTGACCCTTTCAAACAAACGCTGCTGATCTTCCGGTGAAGCCCCGTTGAGGTAATAAAACAGGACGTCGAATGCTCCGAAATCAAAATCCGTATCTTCTATAAAATCACCTCGTTGCAGTGTCACTTTCGTCACATCCAGGCCTTTTTCCGTCAACTTCGCCTTATTGATTTTGGCATAAGACATCAGAAGAGGTGTGTTCTCAATGGCCATGACCTCTGCCCCTGTTACTAACGCAAGAGAAAAGGCGACCCCCCCTGTTCCCGATCCGAGATCAACAATTTTTGCGTTCCTGCCGATATTGAGAGCCCGCCCTATCCGCACAACATCGTCCAGGTCAGCAGGATAATACAGTCCCTTCTCCATAAAGCGGCTACCTTCATAAAGATTATTTTCTAAAACTTCCTTAAGAATGCCTATTGCCGCCCAATCGGTCTTCCTGACCGGCGAGACGGAGGCGGCTAAAGACTTCAATAACCTGCCGTTAGAATCCAGCTTGAGCGTAACTATTTCAGGCGTT
>CAYIQK010000145.1:0-3716 GCA_964365515.1 uncultured Planctomycetales bacterium
CTTTTATCCATGAAAAAACGCAAGATCATTCTGATGACATTTTTGACTCTGGCAAGCAGTATGTTTACCCATACCAAACTGCAGGCCAAGATCCAGAAAATTCCCTTGGAAGAACCCATCGCGATTATCTATCAAGGCAAGGCCTCGTGGTATTCCAAGAGATCCCCCGGCATCAGAAAACGCACCGCCAACAACGAGATCTTCGACGACACCGCCTATACAGCCGCCATGTGGGGGGTGCCGTTTCATCAGATGGTCAAGGTGACCAACTTAGACAACGGTAAATCGATCATCGTGCGCGTCAACGACCGCGGCCCGCACAAAAGATTCGTCCACAGAGGACGCGTCATCGACTTGAGCCGCCAGGCCTTCAACCAGATCGCCTCCCCACGCAAGGGCCTCATCAACGTCCAGGTTGAACTGCTCTAGTCCCGGATCCGCGGATTCTCTTAACGATCTATCAACATCTGAATCTCCCTCACACATTGTCCACTCCGGCATGGCCTGTATATTAGAGAAAGCCGACGTTTAACGATGTCTTCCTCTTTGACGGCCATTTCTGTCTTGATGGCGTAAACAACCTGGGCTTTGATCGCGGGGGAACAAGTACACAGGGGTTCCTTAAGGGCGGGATTATTTTGGGCAAGCCGCAGAATATCTTTGTAGTGCACGCCGTAAAGATCCATTAAATACCGCACGACGTCGGTATTCACTCCATTTTCTTTGGCAACCTCTTGCGCGCTTTCGGTTATTTCCCCGCTGCCGTAAACGGGAAATCCCGCGCGGGTATCCACGAGCGGACGAGATCTTATGATTTCCTTCAAACAATCTTCCGCAATCTTGCGGTACGTCGTGTATTTGCCGCCCATCACATAAATAATGCCGGAGTACGCTTTCTTGATGACGTGATTGCGCGAAATCTTTGCCGGCTCTCCTTGCTTATGCACCAGTGGCCGCAATCCGGCAAAGGTCGTGATGATCTTGTCTTTTTTGAACGTCCCTTCCAGAAAAACGCGTCGCAATTCCCTGAACAAATAATCGATGTCCTCCTGGTCCGCGGCGACCGCGTCGGGGTCGGCGGTATAATCCGTGTCCGTCGTACCGACCAAAGAGTTGCCCATCCAGGGGATCACAAAAAAAACCCGCTGGTCTTGAGACGTCAAAATAATCAGCGCGTGGTCACTCAACTGCCCCTGGCAGACGACGTGGATGCCTTTGGTCGTGCGCACCAAAGGCGGCACATTGCCTTCTTCCTTGCGCATCAGCATGTTCGTCCAGGGGCCAACGGCGCAGACAACTTCGCGGGCGCGCACTTCAAATTCCCGTTCGCCGATTCTGTCGAAGGCGAGCACCCCGGCGGCCTTGCCGTCTTTTTTAAGGAACGATTTGACCTCCACGTAATTGGCCGCGTGCGCGCCGCGCGCTTGCGCGCTCAAGACATTTTCCAGAACAAGCCGCGCGTCGTCCATCTGCGCGTCGTAATACGAAACCCCGCCCAAGAGCCCCTCTTCCTTTAATCCCGGCGTCAAGCCAAGCAATTCATCTCGGGGGATAAAACAGTGTTTACCAATTGTATATTTCCCGGCGAGCCGGTCGTAGAGCCAAACCCCGAATCGCATCATCCAGAGCGGTTTGCGGTCACCGCGGTAAACGGGAACGATGAATGAAAGCGGCTTGACCAGGTGCGGCGCGTCGCGCAACAAAAAGGCGCGCTCGCGCAAGGATTCCCGCACCAGGTCGAGATCGAAAACCTCCAGATAACGCAGGCCGCCGTGGATCAGTTTGGTGGATTTGCTCGAGGTTCCGGAGGCGAAATCGCCCTTTTCAAGGAGGGCGGTCTTCAGGCCATTGCGGGCGGCCATGTGCGCGATGGCCGCGCCGTTGATCCCGCCGCCGACAATGAGGACGTCGTAGGTGCCGTGGGTAAATTTGGAAAGGTCGCGTTGCATAAAAATACAAAAACGTAGGGGCGGACCTTGTGTCCGCCCAGAAGATCAAGGGCCAGCACAAGGCTGGCCCCTACGAAATATTACGACACCTTCGCACCGCTTGTTGCCAGCCGGCATAGAGTTCATTGCGGCGGCCGGCGGACATCTTCGGGACAAAGGTACGTTCCGTTTGGCGCAATTTGGCCAGATCTTTTTTACCGCTCCACCAGCCGATCGTGACCCCGGCCAAATACGCCGCGCCTTGCGCGGTCGAGTCGATCATTTGGGGGCGTGTGATCCGGCAGCCCAGGATATCCGCCTGGAATCGCATCAAAAAATCATTTTTGCACGCGCCGCCGTCAACATTCAGGGCGCGGATCTTGCGTCCGGATTCCTTCTGCATCAGATCAAACACGTCTTTGGTCTGGTACGCCATGGATTCCAGCGCCGCGCGCACAATGTGCTTGGCATTGGCCCCGCGCGTAAGGCCGCAGATCAATCCCCGCGCGTCGCTGTCCCAGTACGGCGCGCCTAAGCCCACAAAGGCCGGCACAAAATAAACACCGTGAGTATCTTTGAGGCCGCGAACCATCGTTTCAGTTTCGGAAGATTCCTTGATCACCCCCAGCTGGTTCCGCAGCCACTGCACCACGGCCCCGGCGATGAAAACAGATCCTTCCAGGGCGTAAACCGGCTGACCTTTATCGTCGCTGGCAAAAGTGGAAAGCAAACCCTTCTTTGAAAAAATCAATTTCTTGCCCGTGTTCAGGACAAGGAAACACCCCGTGCCGTAGGTATTTTTGACCGTGCCCGCCTCGTAACAGCCTTGTCCGTAAAGCGCGGCCTGCTGGTCGCCTAGAACAGCGGCAATTGGAATGCCTTCCGGTAACCCTAACCCGGATTGCCTGCCGGAATTCTTTGTGTGCCCGAAAACCGAACCGGAATTTTGCACTTTCGGTAAAATCGCCGCCGGAATCTTCAGGATTTCAAGAAGTTCCTTGTCCCAGCTTTTCGTACGAATGTTAAAAATCAGCGTGCGCGAGGCGTTGGTCATGTCCGTGGCGTGGGACTCTCCGCCGGTTAATTTCCAAATGAGCCAGCTGTCAATTGTGCCAAAACAAATTTGGCCTTTTTGCGCCCGTTGACGCAGACCCGGGACGTGGTCCAGGAGCCAGCGGATCTTCGTGCCGGAAAAATAAGCGTCCAGAACAAGTCCTGTTTTGTTACGAAACAATTTTTCTAGGCCTTTGGCCCTAAGCCATTGGCAAATGTCCGCCGTGCGCCGGCACTGCCAGACAATGGCGCGGTGGACGGGCTTGCCGGTCTTGCGGTCCCACAACACGGTTGTCTCGCGCTGGTTGGTGATCCCAATCGCGGCAATCTGTCCCGGCGAGACGCGGGACTTCCCCAAAACACCTTTGATGACCACGACGCAGGAAGCCCAGATCTCCTCGGTGTCATGTTCCACCCAGCCGGGCTTTGGGAAATATTGCGGGAATTCTTGGTAGGCGCTGGCGACGGCCGCTCCTTTTGAATCAAATAGAAAAGCTCTCGATCCCGTAGTGCCTTGGTCAAGAGCTAAAATATAGCGCTTATTCATAAAGTGCAGTGTTAAACCACGGCGCGCGTCAGCAGGTATTCGTTGCGGACCACATTGTCGCGCAAGTACTCGCTGATGAGCACCTCAACTTCCTGCCGCCAGGAAGACAGCCGCTGCGGATCTTTCTGGAGAATTTCCACGGTCCGGACAAAGGGGCCCGCCTTGGACTCCTGGAAAAGCCGCGAATG
>CAYIQK010000146.1:0-3714 GCA_964365515.1 uncultured Planctomycetales bacterium
CCGCTCATCCAACTGCCGGCGCCCTGATCCGCGAGAACACAATCGTTCCTCCCCGAACGATCATGGCGGGCGTCCCGGCAAAAGAGCGGGGAACGGTCACGGACGAAATGACCACCCGAATCAAGTTGAGCGCCGAACACTACCTCGAACTGGTCGAGCTTCATCGGGCAGGATCGAGCGGCGCCTAACCCAAGTTGCGCAGTGAGCTCTCCGCAAAGGTTGATTTGTCGTTTTTCGATTTCTGCAACTCTTTGATTTTCCAGTGATGATTTTTTGAAAGTGAGTGTAGTGGAGACCAACCCCCTTGTTGGTTTGGCGAAGACATGAGATTTTGTCCTCATGTTTCTCCGGAAGAACCGGCGCATTAAAAACAGTAAGCCCCATTTCTACTGGTCGCTCGTTGAAACGATCCGGACACCGAAAGGTCCTCGTCAGCGAGTGGTCGGTTACCTGGGCGATCTGAATGAAGAGAAAGAGGATCTGTATCGCGGGTTGGTCAAACGTCTCGAGGGGAGACCCGACGGGCAGTTAAGTTTGTATCAACCGATCCCTTCAGGCCCCGCTGTTTCCGTCTTTCCTGAAAAAGTTCGTGTCGAGAAAGTTCGTGATTTTGGGGATGCCTGGGTGGGCATTGGCCTCTGGAGGCTTTTGGAACTCGATCAGTTTTTCTCTCAAAAGATTGAGGTGGGGAAAGAGGAAATCCCCTGGGAGACGATGATCTCATTTCTCACGGTCTCCCGCCTTTGCGAATCGATGAGCAAACTCTCCATTGCGGAACGTTTTGTGGATCAAAGCGCCCTCGCCGATATTCTGGGAATCGATCCCCTCAAGGTGAACAAGGACAGATTGTATCGGGCGATGGATCAGATGCTCCCTTGCAAACGGGCCTTGGGAGAACATCTGAAAAAACGATACGGGGAACTGTTTCATCTGGACTATGAGCTTTTTCTCTACGACATGACCTCCACTTATTTTGAAGGCCAATGTCCCTCCAATCCCCAGGCCAGGCGCGGCTACTCACGAGACCAGAGATCAGACTGCAAACAGGTAACGCTCGCCCTCGTCGTCACGAAGGAAGGTATGCCGTTGTTTTTTGAAATCTTCGATGGCAATCGGAGGGACGTCACAACGGTCGAGGAGATCGTGGACTATGTGGAGTCCCTCTACGGAAAGACGGATCGTGTCTGGGTCATGGATCGCGGGATGGTGTCTGAGAAGAATCTGGAGTGGTTGAGAGCCAGAGGGACTGCTTACATTGTCGGGACTCCCAAGGGGATGCTGAAACAGTTTGAAAAACATCTTTTGGATCAAGAGTGGGAGCAGGTTCATCCCGATGTGGATGTGAAACTGGCCGAGTCATCGGAACATCAAAAAGAGATTTTCATTGTGTGCCGGAGCGCCTCCCGACGAGAGAAAGAGAAGGCCATGGCGGATCTGTTCACACAGAGAATCGAGAAGGGATTGCAAAAACTGGATGAGGCCCTTTCCCGCAAGAAGAGGGCCCTCAAGGACAGGGACAAACTCCAGAGGAAGATCGGCGCCCTCTTGAAAACCAACTCCCGGGCGGCCCGTCTCTTCGAAATCACCGTCACCGAAAAGGAAGGAAGACTCCATCTTGTCTGGAACAAGAGAAAACAAAATGACGAATGGAGCGAACTGGCGGCGGGCTGTTACCTCTTGAGATCCCATCTCACAGAAGGAATGACCGCTTCCGATCTCTGGAAGGCTTACATGAATCTCACCGAGGTGGAGAACGCCTTCCGGATCAGCAAACAGGATCTCGGAATCCGGCCGGTCTGGCATCACTGGCAAGAGAGAGTTCAGGCGCACATTTTTATCTGCTTCCTGTCTCTCGTGCTTCAAAGAACATTGGAACAGGGCCTGGTGGCCAGGGGACTGGGAAGATCAACCCGAAAAGTACTGGAAGAATTACGAGGACTGAAATCGATGGATGTCGTCTTGCCAACGACAGAAGGGGAAGAACTCAAAATGAAAATCGTCTCCGAACCCGATCCCGCTCTCAAAATCCTCCTCGATCACCTCAATCTCAAATATCCAAAACGTCTCAGATCACCCCTCAATGTAGTGGAAAAACTCAAGACCCCACTCAAGGAAAATCAACTGCTTAGCACTCTTCTACCCCTCTAACTGCGCAACTTGGGCTAGCTGATGCTGGAGCATTCTGTTGATGCTCGCCCTCTCTTGCAGGGCCCTCATCGCGAGCATCTTGTGCAGAGCCGGGGGTATCCTGAGGAGCACCTTTCCCGAATATTTTTTATCCGCTGTGGCAGCTGGAAGGGGCCGACCTTCACTTTTTAGAAGCTGGATTGCCTCTTCAACCACCTGGCAAAGCTCGGCAAAAACCTTCTTTTGGTCTTTTCCGTGAACCCCCCCTGTGATGAGCCCAGGAGAGGTGCCGACATAACACCCGTCCCTTTTCGACCATTCAACGATCTTGAGGTAACGATCACTTTCTTTGCCTTTTCCAGAACTCATTTTTTGATTCCCTCCAGGGCCTGTTTCACCGCCTTCTCCTGATAATGCTTTGCATCGTCGCCTTCCCTCCCTGAAATGGTAACCGGCATGGGATAGTGAGGATGTAAAAAATTCCTGTGACTTCCCTTTCCTCCCCTGTCTTCAAACCCCGCCGCCTTGAGTTGCCGGATCAATTCCCTGATTTTTCTTGGCACGCTGCATGAAATGATATCATGGTGATATCATAAGTCAAGATGGATTCGTCGGGTGTTTTTCGGACATGGTGGGACATCGTGTACCCGGTACACGTCGAACTGTTGGATCAATAAAACAATAAGGAATGTTCAAGTGAAATACCTTGTATTTTTCCCCTTCCCCTTTTTCTGAATCAATTTTTTCGAGAGAAGGATTTTTAATTCACTCAGTGTTGTATCCGAACCGACTCCAAGCCGGTTTTGACGATCGGTCTTGGAGGCCGTGCCTCTTTGCGCGAGGAAGGCATACAGTGTTTTTTGACGGTCTGTGAGGTCGTTCTCGGTCAAGTCTTTCGGTCGGACGATGAGTCGCAGCGAAAAGAAGTTGGTGCTTGTGATCTCGGGAGGCGGGTTATTGTTCTTTTTTAGGGCCTCTCGTATTCTTAAAATTCCTGTCCCCGCGTTTTCGATGTAACCGGCTCGTTGCATGAGGTCGGCGAGCATCCGGTTTCGCCGTGCTGCTTTTGTGCCGAGCTCCTCCAAAATATTAGGGGTCAGACCACTAATTTAAAGAGGACAATAAGCGTGTCACGTAAAGGGGGCCGTCCTCAATAATGGCGCGTGCCCTGACATGTTTCCGTCCGCTATTTTTTTGGAGCTGTTCAATTAAGGATTTACTCCCGACAGCCTGGCCTTCCGTAAAATTCTTCATACGATATTTGAGCTGATCGCCGATCTTCAGCCGGCCCATGAGGGCCCTCACCTGACGCAGTTGTTGCTCCGATATCCAGTCCTTCTTGGCCTTTTCGACGCCTCCCGATTCATAGACAAAGAGTCGATACCAGGACGGACCCTTCTTGGTCCCATCAGCTCTCTCACTCGTCGCGGGATAAGCAACATCGCTCAACAGTTGTCGGGCGCGTTTGGGCTGGCGGATTTTTAAGCCTAGAGAGCTCCAACGATAGTCCTCTGGCCGCTTGACGATGCCGGCGCGTATCGGATTCAAGTCGATATAGGCACTGCACCGCAACTGAGCCTCTCCGTG
>CAYIQK010000147.1:0-3653 GCA_964365515.1 uncultured Planctomycetales bacterium
ACCGCGCAAGGGAGGAATATGACAAAATCTTACGAAGTCCAAATGGAAATCGCGGAGGCTTGTCCTGGGCGAGCTGTGCCCGAGGCGGGGCGAGTCGAAGGGGCCCGCAACGATGTTTGCGCGGATAATTTTTCTTCAGGTAAGGAAGAGGATGTGATATGAAATTAGAAAATTTGTCCGAGAGTTTCATCAAGACGTTCGCCGGATCAACGATTTTCGGCAGAGGAAAAGAGTATCAGCAAAGCGGGATGGTTGATGAAATACAATATGATCCCGCGCGGGATTATCTTCAAGCCGGGATTAGCGGAAGCTCCGGCAACAGTTATGATGTGGAAATCACCGTGGCCGCGAGAGGCGTTGATGCAAACTGCAGCTGTCTCTACGACGGTTATCCATGTAAACATATCGTGGCTGTTTTGCTGACCTTCTTGGAAAAGCGGGAGACCCTGCTTCGGCAGGCGGTCGGTAAGAAAAATGTGGTTTCTTCGCTGAAAGACAAAATGACGGCGCTGTCCAAAGACCGGTTGGTGGAATTTCTCCTGGCTTTCGCTGAAAAATATCCCGATTGCCGAAGGGATTTGTTGATACGGATCGGAGATGACCCTCGGGATGCTTTGGATGTGATTCTCAAACAGGTTCGGCAGATCTTCCGCGCTTTTGAATCGGAGCACGAGTCTTCTTCCCGGGCCGCCAGACGGTTGAAAGATGTTCTCCAGTCGGTCCACGAAGCCGTCGCGCGAGTCAAGGCCGCGGTTTACTGGGCCGTCGCGGACGGGATTTTGCGGGAATTGAATGAATACGGGATGAGCGACGAGCCGCTGGAGAACCTGGCCATAGAAACGCTGGACGCGCTGGCTCGGGTATTGTCCGGGGACGAAACGCCGGAGCCCGAAAAGGATAGAATCCTGCTGGCCCTGAAGCGTTATTCCAAGTGGGGCAACTGCGGCATTGTTGACGATATTAATGGAGCGATTGGAGCAATTGAAGGTTGAATGATTTCGGGCTTCGTATTCACCAGGCCGGATACGGGGGCGGCGGGGGTTTATTCTTGTGGGTTGCGTTATGAATGATAGATTTTATGCGCACAGTTTGCCTGGCAGGCCGCCGGAAGAATGGCAGCCGCTGGAGGAGCATTTGAAGAATGTGGCGGAAATGGCACAAAAATTCGTTGCCAAGTTCGGTGTGGTAAAATGGGAAACAGAATGAATTATTGGGCTCATTCAGAGAACAAATTAGGTTCAAAGCATCTCCTTTCAGAACATTTGAGAAAAACTGCTGAGATAGCATCCTCTTTTGGAAACAATGATGTGATAAAGAGAATATTCAAGATAGCAGGACTTTTGCATGATTTAGGAAAATATCAGCCGGAATTCCAGCGCTATCTTGTTGAAGGAGGGCGACGGGGTAGCGTGCCTCATGCCGTATGGGGTGCTGGGTATGCGCGTATTCATAGAATGAATGAGATTGCATTCGTTGTTGATGGCCACCATAAAGGGCTTCCGAATAAGTCGGATTTAACGATGAGTACGGAAGAATTTAAAAGAAAAGAAGTCGCATTATTTGATTCTGTTGTAAGTAATTTTTTGAAGGACGTATCCATTACGGAAAGTGAATTAAATATACAATCATCGCTGTTCCAAAACCTGCTCCCAAAAGAATTGTTTACTCGATATATTTTTAGCGCCTTAACAGATGCGGATTGGTTGGACACGGAAGCTCATTTTGATCCTGGTCGAGCTCAGGGCCGAATGAGTCAGATTTTGGCGGTAGATGAATTGATAGAAAGACTTGAGAAAGCCCTGCCGAAGCCAGACGGCAGGGAAATTAACCGCCTTCGAAATCAAGCCAGGGAGAATGTGCTTCAAAAGGCTGGTAAACCTGTAGGGTTTTATTCTTTGAATCTTCCGACAGGTTTAGGTAAAACACTTATTTCTGTATCTTGGGCGCTTCACCATGCAAAAGCAAATGGTTTGAAACGGATTCTGATTATATTGCCATATATTAACATCATCGACCAAACGGCACGGATTCTTAAGGATATATTCGGGGAAGAGTTAGTTTTGGAACATCACTCAAATTATAATGAAAACGCGGGAACATTTCAGGATGACGAATCCAATCTTGACCTAATCCAGAAAGGAAAAAGATTAGCTTCTGAAAATTGGGATTACCCAATTATCGTAACCACAACAGTTCAGTTTTTTGAGTCCCTTTTTAGCAATAAGCCTTCCAAGTGCAGAAAAATTCATAATATCGCCGAATCTGTGGTTATTTTTGATGAGGTCCAGTCGCTTCCGAAAGAGATCATATTGCCAAGCCTTTCCATGCTCCAAAATATTCAGACAGTCATGCGGACATCTTTTTTGTTCTGTACGGCAACCCAGCCTGCTTTTCAGAAACGCGATAAATTTAACGGGATCGAAACAATTTATCCTCTTGTTGATAATCCGGCAGAAATCTTTGAAAAAACCCGGCGTACTGATTACCACCTTTTGCAAAATTTGAATCCTGTTAGCCAAAATACTTTGTTCGAGGCTGTAAAAGAAAATAATTCTTCGGTTCTAATAATATTCAACACAAAAAAAGCGACACTTGAATTCTATGATCAAGCTGCTCAAAGCCCAGAACCTTGGGAAAAGAAATATCATCTCTCTACAGCTATGTGCCCTCATCATCGCAAACAGGTTATCGATGCCATCCGTGATGATTTAGAAGAAAAGCGTAAAATACTGGTTTCTTCCACTCAATTGATTGAAGCTGGGGTAGACTTTGATTTTCCCTGTGTCTTTCGTGAGATGGCGCCGCTTGAATCTATCATTCAGTCTGCCGGAAGGTGTAACCGTGAAGGGAAACTGGCAGAACGCGGTAAAGTGTATCTATTTCAATTGGAGGGAGGCGGAATGCCGGACAAAACATACCGAGCGTGTGCCGGATATACAAAGGGTTTGATCCAGGATGATATTAACAGGTTGTATCGTTATGATTTTTTTGAGGGATATTATTCTCAGGTTGTAAGCTTGTTTGTTGATCCGGACAAAAATAATATTTTGCCCGCGCAGGAAAACTTTGATTTTAAAACAGTGAACGACAGTTATCGGTTGATTGAGGATGCCACTGAAGGTCTTTTCATTTATAACTATAATGATGATAGCCAGGGATTATTTCATTCGATAGAACATAAAGAATTTTTGTCACGGGATGACTATCGGAGAATGCAGGTTTTTACTGTGCAGGTTTATCAAAATTTTTTGTTTCAGAATCAAGATATGTGCAAAATAATGTCGCAGGGTTTTCGGGTTTGGTACGGCAACTATAATCAGAATACCGGTATTTCGGTGGAGCCGATAGCTGCGGATAAACTTATAGTCTAATCAATTAGAACTGGAGGTCTTTATGCTTGAT
This sequence comes from uncultured Planctomycetales bacterium, assembly GCA_964365515.1. Taxonomy (GTDB): domain Bacteria; phylum Omnitrophota; class Gorgyraeia; order Zapsychrales; family Zapsychraceae; genus CAYIQK01. Next base: position 3,403 of record CAYIQK010000147.1, read on the forward strand.
AAAGAAATTGTGCGTGTAAAAGTGCAGGGCGATTTCGCCTGTTTTACCAGGCCAGACTTAAAAGTAGAACGAATGACCTATCCTTGCATGACTCCTTCTGCCGCGCGAGGTATTCTTGACTGTATTCTTTGGAAGCCAGAATTTCAGTGGTATGTACGGAGGATTCTGGTGTTGAATCCGGTGCAATTCTTTTCTATAAAAAGGAATGAAATTAATTCCAAGCAAGGACGGAATCCAATAGTTGTTGATGA
>CAYIQK010000148.1:0-3624 GCA_964365515.1 uncultured Planctomycetales bacterium
GCCAGATCAAGGCAGACATGATTCAACGCGCTGCAAAACGTGTCAAAATCCTTGCCTGGCTGCGTGATCATCCTATTTCGCGCGAATCCGTTGGCCAGCACAACCACCATATCATTGGTGCTCATACAGCCGTCGACGGTGATGCTGTTGAACGACTGTTCCACGGCTTTGTGAAGCGCCGTTTGAAGCATCCGGCTGTCGACGGCCGCATCGGTGGTGACAAACGCCAGCATCGTCGCCATATCCGGGGCAATCATCCCCGAACCTTTGGCGCAGGATCCGATCGTCACTGTCTTCCCGCCAAGCGCCATTTCAACGGCAATCGTCTTGGCCTTCAGATCTGTGGTTAAAATCGCTTCGGCCGCTTTGGTATCGCCGCTGACACTCAACCCCTCCACCAAATTCCCGGCGCCGTTACGAATCTTGGCAAACGGAAGAGGCCGCCCGATGATCCCCGTTGAGGTCACGATCATCTCCTCTTTGGGGGCATTGAGCAGCCGGCCGATGATCTCTGTCGTGCGCTCGGCATAGATCAGGCCGAATTTTCCAGTGAAACAGTTGGCGTTGCCGCTATTAACAATGATCGCCCTGGTCTTGTGATGACGCAGATGCCGCTGACTGACCAGAAGCGGCGCCGCCTTGATCGAATTCTTCGTGAAGACACCGGCGCTGACGGCCGCCGTATCGCTGGCAATCAAAGCCAAATCAAGTTTTCCGGAACGCTTGATGCCGCAGGCGATCCCATTGGCCTTGAAACCTTTCGGTGCTGTGACCCCGCCGTTTTTAAGTATCTTCACTGAAATCCTTTCCCACTTTAGTCGTAAGTGCCACTTACCACTAAATAAGTCCTTCTTTCTCGTTGAAACCGCACATGATGTTCATGTTCTGAACCGCCTGACCGGCGGCCCCCTTCACCAAATTGTCAATGACACTCGTGATGACCAAAAGCCGGCCGTTACGGCTCATCGTCAACCCGATATCGCAATAATTCGATCCGGTCACATTCCTCAACTCCGGCTGTTGTCCGGATCCAAGCACGCGCACAAACGGCTCGGTTTTATAAAAACGTTTGTAAATCTTGTGAACTTGATCCAAAGACAGTTTATCCGCCAGACGAATGTAAATGGTTTCCAAAATTCCGCGGTTGACCGGCAACAGATGCGGCACGAAATCAATCGTCAAATGCTTGCCCGTGATTTTGGATAAATACAACTCCATCTCCGGAACGTGCTGATGATCCAAGACCTTGTAGGCCTTGAAATTCTCATTGACCTCGGCGAAATTGAGCTGGACATTGGCCTTGCGGCCGGCCCCTGTCACGCCGGATTTGGCGTCGATCGCAATCGACTCAATCAGTCCCGTGTGAGTTATCGCGAGAGGTGCCGCAGCCAAGATGGCGGCCGTCGGATAACATCCCGGGTTGGCTACCAACCGCGCCTTTTTGATATCTTCCCGATAGAATTCGGGCAGTCCGTAAACGGCCTTCGCCAGATTGGGGACGTCCGTGTGCTCCGCGCCATACCATCGCTGATACTGCCGGGGTGTCTTCAGACGATAATCGCCGCTCAAATCAATGACGCGAAGACCGGCCTTCAGTAACTGAGGGGTGATGGCCATCGAGACCGTGTGCGGAACAGCCAGAAAAATCAATTCACAAGAGTCAACGGCCTTTTGAAGGTCAAAAGGAGTGCAGACCAGATTGGTCCGGCCGGCCAATCGCGGCCAGATCTCAGAAACCTTCCCCTGAGTGTTGTTCGCGCTGACATAACTCACGCGCACCCCGGGATGTTTCAGTAACAATCCCAGGGTCTCAACCCCCGAATAACCGCTGATACCCACCACGCCAATTTTGATCATGATGATTTTGTCCCGTCTGTCTAAGTTCCGGCGGAAATTGAGAATTCATATTAAAATAAAAAACCTATCTCGTCAACTCTTTTGTCGAGGAGATAGGTTTGAAATCGCTGTCGAAATTTTTTCTAAAAAGTTAACGTTTAACCCACTGGAATTTCTTACGCGCCCCCTTCTGCCCCGGCTTCTTTCTCTCTTTCATTCTGGGGTCTCTACGCAACATATCAGATTTCTTCAATGCCGTTCGATTCTCCGGATCGCACAAAGACAAAGCGCGCGACAAACCCAAACGCAGCGCGCCGGCCTGTCCTGTCGTACCGCCGCCGTTGACTTTGACATTCATGTCAAATTTTCCCAGCGTATTGGTTGCCTTCAGAGGTCCCAAAATCGTGATCCGGTCCGTCTCCCGAGTGAAATACTCTTCAAACGAACGCCGATTGATCGTGATCAGTCCTGTCCCGGGTGTCAGATTGACACGGGCGACGGAAGTTTTTCGCCGTCCTGTCGCGCCATATTTGATGACTTCTACCATTTTTATTTTCTCCGATGTTTTGAGTGTCAAATTTCCAGCGCAATAGGCTTCTGCGCCTGATGAGGATGCTGACCGCCTTTATAAATCTTCAGTTTCCTCTGCACCTCGTTTCCCAACGGCCCGCGGGCAATCATACGGACAATCGCCAGACGCAAGACCTCTGTGGGAGCTTTCTTCAACATCTCCTCTAAAAGAATAACCTTTTGTCCGGAAGGATATCCTGAAAATCTCTGGTATTCCTTCTGCTGCAACTTTTTCCCGGTCACCCGGATCTTGTCCGCATTGATGATGATCACCTGATCTCCGGTATCCACATGCGGCGTATAAATGGCCTTGTGCTTGCCGCGCAAGATCGCGGCCGCCTTGCTGGCCACCCGGCCGAGGATCTTATCCTGGGCGTCGATCAGATAGGATCGGCGCACCACTTCGCTTTGTTTTGCCATGAATGTTTTTTGCATCATCATTCCTGCCTTTATGAACAGCCTTGGACGGAGTTCCCGCCTACCCTAAGAAGTGAAAGTATATCATCTTGTGTTGTGATGTCAACAGGAATTTCAATGAGAAATTTTAAGCGCAAAAGGAAGCGCAAAAGGATTTATATGAAGCCGCCAGATACACTAGGACTGCTGATAACGGGCCACGTAATGGTCGAGTATTCGCCTGATCATGGACTGATAATGGCCACGCGTTTTCTTCGCATGTCTTTTAAAGAATCCAATGCTTGTTTTGCTTAAAGTAATCGTGATCCGGACATTATCTTCCTTTTGCGCGAGCTGTTCGGGCGGCGGCAGAAAATCATCCACCACCCGAAACTCCATGGGTTCATCCGTGTATTTTATTTTCTTTTTCATAAGCCGCTTTTCCTTTAAATTTTGTCCTCTACCTTATCTTCTCCTCGAAAAGAGGACAAAATTTATCCCGAAGCATGCGCCGAAAATTTCTGAGCGAAGGTAAAGAAATTTTCAAGCGCTTATGCGAGGGATTACCTCAATTAAGGTTACGTCACGCTTGCCATGAGCGAAGTCGAAAGATGTCACCGGAACTCCATAGAACTCCCCAGCCCGGCACCGCCGGTAACGCCGCCGATTCAACTAAAAAGGGCGCTGTCCCCTTTATTCTCTTTATTCTTTATTCTTTTTTTTCAGAAGCGCTTTCTTGCTTTTCTCAACCGGAAGCGCGCGGGCATGCGCGCCGGTGATGACGCTTTCGCCGGTTTGTTTTTCGATCTCGGCCCGCGCTTT
>CAYIQK010000149.1:0-1782 GCA_964365515.1 uncultured Planctomycetales bacterium
CCAGCGATAGAGGCGGGAGACACTCCCCTTGGGGAAACGGTAGGTATCTTCTTTGAGTTCCACGAATCCGTCGCTCTTCGCCAGCGAGGCATAATCTCCGGAACCGTAGGTATGAACAGGGCTGGCCATCCGGCGGCCGTCGGGATGATACGCGATCTTGACAGGCAGGAAATAAGTGAGCGGCGTTTTCACTCCAACATCCCTCTCCAAAACCGCGAATTCCGCGGCCGTTGTGTCAAGACCTGAAGACTGGTTCAGATACGGCAGGATGTAACGGTAAGCGCTGATGAGCGTTGAGACCGGATTGCCGGGCAGGGCAAAGACCGGCTTGCCGTCGCGGCTTTTCCCGAACCAAAAGGGTTTCCCCGGACGCTGTTTGACCTTATGGAAGAGAACTTTCACTCTCAATCTCTCCAGGACTTCGGGAACAAAATCAAATTTTCCCATCGAGACCCCGCCGCTCAAAACAACCACATCAAATTTTTGAAGGACATCCTTCAGGCGCAGGCGCAATTTCTCTTTGTCGTCCTTGACGTGAAACCGCCGGACGTCTCCGTACCCGTGCATCTGAAAAGCGCATTGCAGGGCATAGGCATTTGATTGGCGGATCTGAAAAGGGGCAATGGGTTTGCCGACTTCAACCAACTCATCTCCCGTGCCGACCACCGCGATTGAAGGCGATCTCGAGACGCGCACTTCCGGTTTTCCAACCGATGCAACAACGGCAATCTGCGCCGACAAAAGCCGGCATCCTTTCCTAAGAAGAATTGCCCCTCTTTTGTATTCTGTGCCGCGAGGATGAACATTGAGCCACCGGCTGATTTTGAATCCTTCCCGCAGTCCGGCGGTACGACCGTCGCTCTCAATATTTTCAACGGGAATCACGCAGTCGCACCCTTGGGGAAGCACCGCCCCTGTCATGACCTCAATACAGTGACTCTGGTTTTTAAGAGTCCGGACCGGCGTCCCGGCTTTCTGAACGCCCTCGACGACGAATTCCCTGCGGCCTTTCCGCCAAGAATCCCAGGAAATGGCGATGCCGTCCATCGCCACACGGTGGAAAGGCGGCAGGTCCCTGTCGGCAAAAATGTCCTCGCGCAGGACGCGCCCAAAGGCCTCCCGCAGTGTCACACGAACCGGTGGACATAATTTCACATTCAAACGGATCATATCATCTGCTTGCTGGACGGACAACATGGAACCCTTTCTATGTTTAGGAAAACAATGTGTACCCCATGAGGGGCTGACAGTGGGGGGAGGTATCTTATTCTCAGTTCGCGGTCTTGACGTTGGTCTCAATATCACGGACATTGACAACCGGCCGGCCCGGCATCAAAGTGATATCCGGATTTTCGCTGAGTTTTCGTATCCAGTTCATGCTTACGGCAGGTTTCCAGTACAGAATATATTCACCGTAGGGAATGTTGGTGAAGGTATAAATCCCATTGGCATCGGTGATGGCTTCATAAAACTTGTCTTCTTCTTTTCCCTTGGAATCGGAGAACATATCCAAGATTTGGTCCTTCGAGGAATCCGTCGCCTTCAGAATCTTGACCTTACAATTTTCAAGAGGATTGCCTTTGTAGAAAACCTTGCCCTGAATAACCCGGTCAGTGGCCTTGCGCGCGATTTCCTGAAATGAGGAGACAAGGCCGGTATTGACAGCACCTGTGCCGCTGCCCCCGCCTTGGAGCATCTCCCCGGCGCCGCTGACCTGCACGCTTTGTTTGGGAAGGCGCAAGGTGATGGTATCCCCGTCTTCAATCCAGATCACTTTTTGCA
>CAYIQK010000149.1:1882-3614 GCA_964365515.1 uncultured Planctomycetales bacterium
TTTTGATCGGTGACGGCAAAATAAGGCGTCGGTAAAACAACGATCCATCCCTCCATTTCGGGATGCAAATCACACAACATGACAGCCTCACCGAGCTTGTTGAAAGTATAGGAACGCTTTTCTCCCTGTCCCCATGATCCCAGATTGAATTTATCGGCGGCCGCATCGGGCGAAAAAACATTGTGTACAAAAGGATCTGCGTTTAGAAAATCCACCGTTGTTCCCTTGAGGATAGGCAAAACATGCGGAGCAAATTCCTTGCCCACTTGATCCATTGCAATATGTTCGCTCGACGGAGGAAATTCCTTATTGGCAATGGCATCAACATAGACGACGACCCATTGATTTGTCCGCGCCCCTTGACACGTCACATGACCCGTGATCGTACCGGCCCAGGCCAATGACCCCAGCCCCAAAAAACCTAAAATTAAAAAAATAAATTTTCCTGCTGCTTGAACATGTTTTCTCATTGGTCACCCCATTTCTTTAGAAATAAGAGCAGCACAGATAAAGTTTATCTGTGCTGCTCTTTCGAATGATTTACGTAATTTTAATAAGCAAAATCTGCCCGCACAGTGTAGGTATCATTGACGTTTCCATCCCTGTAATGGGACAACCCCAAAGATGCCTCCGGAACAATCCGCAAATTCGGCCTGGCATAAACCGGCATAGCCAATGTCAACCGATTCGTATTATCCGTTGGGTTTGAAGCACCTAACACGGAAAGATGTTCCACGCTTAAGTTATCAAAACGAGTCATCAACGCGATCCACGGCTTCAAAAACGCCGTTGTCTCAACATAGAAACCATTGCTGGTAATTTCATCGTCAATAGTGCCCGTAAACTGACCGGCGGCCGCGTCATCGCGCTGATGAAGATAGGCCACATCAACATTGTACCGATCCATGGTGGCGCGCACAAATCCGGTGATGCGATAATATTCGGAATTTGCTTTGGTGGTAATTGGCGACACCGCATCGACCTGATTAACACCCCAGTATCCTGTTGTACCGACGGTCACGGATTTGCCTTGATCGAAGTACGTCAAAGAAGGCTGAAGCTCACCTGCTGACGATGGGCTGTTTTCTGCCGCGCCGCTAAAGGGAAGCCCGCCGAACTTATGCTCAAGACGGACGTAAATATCCTTTTCAGTATTGTTATCCGCAAAGTTTTCAGTCGCGCCATCTTTAACTTCTCCGTTAACAACCCCTGTTGCATAACGCGTGCGCTTATTGACAACCCCGTACATCTCAACACCAGACTGGCTGTCCCTCATCCTCGGCTGATCAGCGGAAGAGACCTTAAAGTCGGTGATTTTGGGCCGAGACAATCCAATGCGCTGATTGAACTGGGAGAATGGAATGGCCATTGGCTCAAAAAGACCAAAACGAAGATTCAAGAAATCTTCAGGAATCCCCCATGTCCCCGTCAAGACATCATTATATTCAAGCCAAACGGCTTCGATGGCATTTCTTTCATCTTCATCCTGCAAGGCGATGGACAGGAAGTAAGAAATATTTTTCCCAAGAGTTCCCAAAGAGAGAAATTCGATTTCATGCGGAAATTCAAAACTGGTTTTTCCAGTTCCGGCCGTCCGTTGCGTTGGAACGTAGTCAAACTCCCCGATAATTCGTAAGGAAATCGGAACACTGCCGGGGATATTACTTGGCCAAATGGCATCCGGCCAAACCTTCTCATAAGACTCTGACCCCAGCCAGACAGGCGGTTCCTT
>CAYIQK010000150.1:0-3603 GCA_964365515.1 uncultured Planctomycetales bacterium
GCGGTCAGAAGGAATTTGAAATCCAGGCATTGACCAAAGGTCTGGACATCCTGAAACAGACCGGCGGCTGGTTGTACCTTCAGAAAGATTTCGAGTATTCCCTGGGCGAGGCCAGGCGGTCTTCCGGCGGCCAGGAAGGCACAGCCTCCTCGCCGGTTCAGATGTATCTTACCTTACCCCTCTTGCCAGATATTGCTTTTTTGCCGGGAGCTTACAGGAGGGACATAGAGAATCAAAATCATTTGTTCCGCAATCTTGCGCAGGCAAACTACGCCGAATATCCAGTCTTAGGGAGGATGGTCGCGGAAATCAAACGCCAGATTGCCGGATATTCTGTTGAGGAATTGCGGGCTGAGGCGCGCAGGCGCATTGATCAATTTACCGTTGAAAACTCCAGTTGGATTGGCAACATCTTAGCCAGCAAGGCCTTCCTTCTTATGCCTGATATGTTAGAGCACAACAAAGACACACTGATAAAGAAAGACCCGGAAAAGACGACTAGGGAGGATTTGGAGGTGATGGGATGGTATGAAAGTGTCATTCGAATCTGGGAAGTGATTGCGCGTTTGTCCCGTTTAGACCCTCCGCCTCCGTTCGGGGAAGGTTCGATTAAGAAATGGCTCAATCCAACCTCAGCAGTGCCCGATCCCGAGGATTCTTCCGCCTCCTCGCCGGCTGGCAATGGCGCGCATTTACCCAACGAATCCCTGGAGCGGGCGTTTGCGCGCGTCAGGAGGTTTAAGAGCAGGGATTTTCACCCCGAAATGTTCGAGAGAAAACTGCGAAGCCTTCTTGTTTACGACGGGGAGCCCTCCAGCCGCATGGTGCGGGAGTTCGCCGTTCAAAGCATTTTGGATATGGCGCGGGCCGTTTCCGGGAATAACAGGAGCCGCGTCCTGGGGCTGGCCGGTGAGATATCCGGACTTTATGAAGTGGTGGTTAAGCGTGGGACGGTCCTTGAGAAGATAAGTTTCGGCCCGATCGAGGCTGTTGAGAAAAAAGTTTACAGCGGCGCCGGGCTGGTGAAGGAGTTCGATGCCGTCAGCCGCAACGCGGTTTTTGAGTTTAAATTTCATTTGACCCTCCGCGATCTCTACGAACAGGTGATCGGCCTGCGCAAGACGCGGTTCTCTCACCTGCGGGCTGTCACGGAATTGCCGCAGTTTGCGGGTATCCGCAATATTGTTTATTTTAGCGAAAACGACGACGGCGCGGTCATCGAGGCGGTGCGGGAATTTATCCGGCGCAGGCCTTCTTTGGCGCGGCGCGTCACGTTCTCCGGCAAAGGCGGCGTTGCCGCGCGCTTCACACTTGCCGAGACCCTGGAATTTCTGTTCGCGGAATCGACGCTTGCGTGGGCGCGCAGGGAAAACTTAAGGCGCGGCGGGAGATTCTCGCTGAGGGCCGATGCGCAGCGCCGTTGGGAAATGCAACAGCTCGTTGACCGCAAGCTTAAGGACCTCGCCGGCGAGAATTTCGATGTGATCATCGCTGTCAGCAACGCGAAGCCCGCGGTCGCGCGCGCCCTTAGAGAAACCGTCAGAAAAGCTCGAAGATCCCTATTCCATGTGAATAAAAGACAATCCAGTTCACCGGTAGTGATTGATGAGGCGTTCCAGCGAGAATTTTTGGCAGGCGTTGAGGCTGGTGCTCGCACCTTTGCCATGATTAAGCCGGACGCGGTAAGGTTGGGAATCCAGGAAAATATTATTGCCGATATTCGTGCGGCCGGATTTGATGTCTGGGTCGGTCCTGCGATTGTTTTGGACAGGACGGCAGCCGAGGAGCTTTATAACGCATATAAAGAAAAACCCTTTTTTAATGATTTCATTGCCTATCTAATATCCGGGGAGGTAATTCCTCTTTTTATCTCCAGAGACAGTGCTATGGATACGGTTAAACGGTTTCGAGAAGTTCAGTCAACGATAAGGAAAAAATACAATGGTGATGTGAAGAGGGAAAATCGTTTACATAGTTCCGATTCTATCCAAGCCGCTGTTGCCGAATCGCGGCTTATCTTTAATGTTATTGCCGATCAATCCAGCTCGCCGGTGGAGGACGGTGGGGCGGCTGAGTTGGAAAGAAAAGTAAAACGGCTGTTGCGACTGATTGAGGTTTCAAAAGATGATGCTTGGCGTGGCTGCCGGTACGCCGTCTTTGCCTTACGCGACCTCAAAAAAGACCCAAGGGCTGTCCTTCTTTTGATTGAGGTTTTAAAAGATGAGAATAGGTCTGTCCGCCGATCCGTTGCCGTGGCCTTAGGGGCTATTGGTGATGCGAGGGCTGTTGGACCGTTGATTGAGGCGTTGGAGGATGGATATTCGGATGTCCGCCAAGCCGCTAACCGTGCCGTAAGAGAAATCCTGGACCCAAGATCAGCTAAAGAATCATTTAAAGAAAATCGGGTTAAAGCTTTAATGTCAAAAGCTTTTAGAGCTTTTAAAAAAGCTGGTATCGATCCGCAAGGGGCCAGGGGCGGAGGCATATTTTTGGCTATCCGCCGGCAAAAAGAGCGGGAAAATATATTGAAAGAATTGATCAAGGTGCTCCGTAAGTTATCGGCTGATAAATGCTTATTTAAAAAGGAAAATAAGGAAATAACAAAAGCCAAACAGGCTGGTGAGTTTTTACAAAGCATTATTGTGATTAACAGTACCGTCGGCCAAGCCAGTGGTTTTGTCGTCGCTGAAATAGACAATCTTTATATCCTTTTGACAAATACACATGTCGTTGGGATGGATGAGGAAATCGCGATCGCAAGCAGTGGAAAACACAAAGAAGATATAGGACAGGCTTTGGTGGTGTTGCGGCATAAGAGTATATGGTCAGCGTCGGACAATGATATTGCCATCCTTGCCGTCAGGAAAGAAGCTTTGAAAGGAGTCAGGCTTAGCCCCATCCCGATATTGACTGACAGGCCTTTTGAAGTCGGCGAAAATACAGTGGTCACATTGATGAGCGGAAAGAACGCTACTATTTCCAGCGGCTATCTTGTCTTTGGAGAGGATGCCGTTATCTTGATTGGAGCAGACAGCAAAAATGGAGATTCGGGGGCTCCATTTTTAGTGAAGACAAGAGATGGGTACTCTGCTGTGGCAATCCATGGGTCTGCGGGACCAATAGGTGAGCGTCTCAGCCAGCGGGTTATTAACAATATGCTTTGCGCTTTTTATTCGTCTCTTGGAAACATATCTTCAGATTTTGAGGTCGTCGCAAAAGACAGGGCCTCAAGAGAGGTTGTCAGGAGATTTTTGAAAGAGCTCAAGGGGAAAGGCGGTGAGCAAAAACAGCAAAAGCAGCAAGCGGGGACAGCGCCTGATTCTGGAAAGACGAGGGACGAGGGACGAGGGATGAATCCCGTCTCCTCGCCGGTGAAAAAGAGAGAAGAATCCTCCGATAAAAATGGCCTGCAGAACAGGGACCCGACGCCGAAAGAAGTCGAGGATTCTTTAGCTTTTGTTCTCACTAATCCGGCATACGCCATTGATCGCATGCAGCGCATCACGGGCAAGAGGATAGAAGACATCAAAGACAATCATATCCTTGTTTTGATCGAAGAGGCGCTGAAGGTCATTAAAGACCATCCTGAAAAATTATTTGAGG
>CAYIQK010000151.1:0-3599 GCA_964365515.1 uncultured Planctomycetales bacterium
TCGGGGATTCTTTCAATGGCCTCCTTGATCTTGTTGATCCCCTCCGGCGTTACGTGTTCCAGATCCAGAGTCATATGCACGGTTTTCACATCGCCCAAATCAATGCGTACGACATTGGCTTCATATTCCGCTATCGCCCGGGCCACGGCCAGCAGTATCCCTGATCGATCATGTTCGCCATCAACAACAAGTGTCGGGCCTCCGCGGCTATTCACCGCTTCTTCCTGGCTGACTCTTAGCATCTTGCCAGAGATACGCTGATGGATCTCATCAGGGCTGATCTGACGGACACCGATCTGCGCGTAAAGGTCGTTCGCGCTTTTTAACAAAAGCTTAGGGAATGTCCCCAGCAGGCTCTCAATCCACACGTACGTCTGGCGCTGTTTCAGATCAAACCGCCCGCCGAGACGTTCTCTCAACAGTTGTTTTCCATTCCCGACAGCGGATTTTTTGATCTGCCGAACGGAAAAATGCCCGTAACGCGCGGCCAGATATAATTCCTGCTCGTCCTTCAAATCTTGTTCCAGCGCCAGCGGCCCAAAGAATTCCCCGACAAAGGCTTTTTCGTGGTATCCACCCGTTATCTGGACGGCGGCCAGAACCTCCGCCCGTCCCTCAAGGATCTTCTGCTTACGATCTTTTTCCTTCAAATCACGGACCGATTCCAGTACCTTTGTCCGCAAGGTCTTGACGACATGTTCCCCCTCACGTATTTCCTGGGACACGGTATCCAGTTTCACCCTCACCACAACGCCGTTAACCAGCGGCTCGTTTTCATCCAGGAGCGTGCCCTCGCCAGCCACCATGTACTTGCCGTTCTCCTCAACCACCCGCAAAGACTCGATGCCCGCGTACTGCGGGGTCCATTGATCCACATAACGGTGGGTGGCGACATTACGGGGGACAGCGTTCTCCAGCAGGCGGATCGGCACAAAAATACCACCGTCCATAAAGACACTGTCAAATATCCGTTCCCGCTGCAGGTCGATAGCCCCTTGAACATCGACGGGGAAATTGCCGGTCAAATGAAGAACAGGTACGTCCTGGAACCTTTGTTTCGACAAAGATGGTGTATGCAGCGCCGACCGGATCCAGTGCGCCGCGGCGTTTTCCACTTCATACTGGAAGCGGTCATAATTTTGAGCGCTCATGATCTGGATTTCGAAAGGCCGAAGGTCCTCATCCCATAAGTCAACGTGGATCCCTTCGTAGTTGGAGCCCCTCCGGCGGTTTTTATGGTCCGTTTTCATCCACGTCATGCCCGGCGTCGTTGCGATAATATTGGCGGCCGTGAACAAAAGTTTTTCATCCTCGCTCAAGAGGACCACACGGATCCCGAAGAGATCATTCATCTGTTCCGGCACGACATTCCTGCGGCCCGCCTTACCCCGGACGGAATACGGCCCCTTACCCCTGTAGGTGACGTTAAACTGATCCCGGGAGATGCCGTTTGCCTCAAGGTACTCAACCACGCGCCGGTGGATCTCTTCAAGATACTGCTCGGACTGTCTTCTGTTCATCTTCGTCCGGTCCGCCAGAGCATGGCCCAGGGAGCGGAATTCCTCGGGATGCTTGACCTTCAGCCATTCATCCCTCATCGCGGAGGCGATATCGCCGCGCCCCAGATACTCGGCGAGCGGCGCGTACACCTCGATAATTTTAGAGAGGATGTTTTCGCGGCGATCTTCGGCAACGCCGATGAGGAATTCCATTTTATCCTTGAATGCCAAAAGGAGGATATCCGCGGAAGTCTGCGCGTCCGCGGATCCGGCGGCCTTCAGGATCATCCCCATCTGATTGCCGACGGTCTGACTCAACTGGATCACGCCTTTTTTATCCCGCGACGGATTAAATGGAAGATCGTGTATCCTCGCGGCCGCGGCCCGCGCCGCCGACTCGTCCTCCACCGGGCTGGAGGCAATAATATCATTGTTTCCTTGAAGCATTGTGCCACTTGTCACTTTGGGCTCTGCATTCTCGTGACTTTTTGTCACTGGAATTTCACTTACTGCACGGTCAAGTCTGTGGACCATTTTCTCAAAAACCTTCTGATTGGGGGATCTCGATTTTAATTGAACCGTCCGCCCCATCTTTCTTACTAAACTTACATATAATATAAAAATACCAATACAATCTAGCAGCTGGCCTATGAGCCACCCGTAGAACCCTATATTGGCAAACACCAACCATAGTGCTGATAATATGAATAGACCGCCGATAACAAAAGGCATTGATTCTTTTAAATGACTCCTACGCTCATAGACCCTGAAGACATTCGGTAACAATACCATCGCCTTCTTCGGCTTATCGTTAGTTAACTGCAAGGCAATTCCAGCAAGCCATTCACCTGCCACATAATCCTCTTTGGAGATTATCCAGGCAAATTGTGCGTTGTTTTTGACTTGAGCCGTTTGCCCTGACATCCATCGGTGCATGATCTGTGTAATTAAGTCTTTTTTGTCAATCTCGCCTTGGAGATATTGGCCCGCAACTTCCCGGCCATTGGCATACGCACGATCTCTCCGAGGATCTGAGGAACTGCGGTCCATCCCAGATCTATAAATTCGCTCCGCAAACGTTCCCATCACAGCGTATGGGTCATAAATCCGCAGGGCATCCTTCAGCCAATGGCCCATTTCGTGGACCACATGTAAACCATCCTGGCTCAAGGAAGATAGATTAATCCTATAATATATATAAGTACTGTCGGCATCTTCTTCTGTAATTTTTAACTTTCTCGATTCAGCAACGGCCCATTGATATTCTTTAGAAGTCTCCTTATAAAACTTCCCAATCACCTCTTCGACGTTCGCAAATCCTCTCTTAACAAGAATATTATTCATTCCTGGTTTTAATCGTGACCTGTTCAAGGCCGGGCTGGAGACGGAGTATGACGGAGGTAGGCGGGATAAGAAAACAGGCGCGGCTTGACCATACCGATAAAGCATGTTACCCTTTGTATAGTACGGAGGCATTGATAATGAATAAAAAAATACTTGAGAAGGTCGAGCGCGAGATTTCGGCGTTACAAGCCGAGGAGCAAAAACAACTTCTTCATGACCTGCCTTCTTTGCTAAAAATTGCCCTTGATGATATGTTCCTTCTAAAGATGGCTGAGAGGTCGTTTGATTTCTGGGATAATCCGGATGATCGAATCTACGATAAATTTTAACCAAGGCGACATTATCCTGATTCCATTCCCCTTCACGGATTTCTCCACTCTCAAACAGAGACCGGCGGTTATTATCTCCTCCAACGTTTTTAATAACACTCACCCCGATGTCATCGTTATGGCCATTACCTCTCAGATTCCCGAGACTGTTTCGAGCGAAGAATACCTCCTGGCCGGACAAGACATTGAAATGAGCCGCCTTCCAAAACCTTCGGTTATCAAAATCGGAAAAATCGTTACCGTAAACAAAATGCTCATCCGCAGAAAACTCGGAAATCTGCCGGCCGCTACCATCGGGAAGATCAAAGCGAAACTTCAAAGTATCCTCTGAAAATTTCTTCTCTCTTCCCTCTTCCCTCTTCCCTCTTCCTTCTTCCTTCTTCTCCATTCCAATCACCGGGCTGCTTGCCCCGAGCGTAGTCGAGGG
>CAYIQK010000152.1:0-1187 GCA_964365515.1 uncultured Planctomycetales bacterium
TCCCAAAGATTCAACTGTCCTTCCCTCCGGCACCGGTCCGTATCGGAAAAAAGGCAGACCTTGCCGTATTCTCCGTCATAACCGGCGGCGATGGCGACTTTCCCGTCCCGCATACGCCGGATCCCATCGGCGATGAGATCCCCGGCCAGCGCCTCGATATCTTTGAGCCGCGCCTCCTGAAGGACAAACAATTCGTTTCCCAAAACAGCCAGCATCTTTTTATACAACGGCTGGACGGCCTTGGCGGACGGCGAGACGACACCCTTGGCCTCGGCAATGATCTCGACCAAAGGAATCAAATTCCGGTAAGGACGCCATCGCGGCGGTTTTTCCCCTTCGGGACGGTCGGCCAGGGCCTGAACACGCGCCATCACCCCGACCGTGACCGGTTTCCCGCAGACAGGACACAGGCCATTGTATCCTTGAGTCTCTTTCGGATGAAGCCGCGTCTTGCAAAGACGATGCCCATCATAATGATATTTTCCCTCTTCGGGAAAAAATTCAACCGTTCCAGCGAGACCCTGATCTTTCGGATCAGATAACGCGCGGTAAATGCCCGGATAAGAAAGTTCCGTGTCATAGGCCGTGGCCTCCCGGCCCAGCTTGGCGGGGGAATGCGCGTCGGAATTGGAAACAAGGACGAAAGGGTCCAACTGCCTCAACCGCCAGTTCATCAAAGGATCCGACGAGAGTCCAGTCTCGACGGCAAAGACATGCCGGGTGAGGTCCCCGAAACAGTCCTCGACGCGGTTAAACCCGCTGCTTGAGCCCAAGACCGAAAACCACGGTGTCCAGATATGGGCCGGGATCAGAAACGCCGAAGGATCCGCCTCCAAGACAATCTCCAGAAGATCCCTGGAGTCCAACCCTAAGATGGGACGGCCGTCGGAGTGGATGTTGCCGATGGATTCCAAGACCGCCTGGATCTTCTCGGCCGCCGCGAAACTCGGCGCGAAAATGATATTGTGCACCTTGCGGACTTTATCAAATTTTTTATAAATATTGGAAATTTCCGCCGTCAGCATAAAACGCACGTCCCCGGCGCAGGCCGCGGGCACTTCTTTTTCAAGATGGGCCGCGTACTTCGGCTTGAGCGCGAAAAGCCCTTCCTCGACGGGCTGAAGCTTTTCCTTAAGCTCGGCCATCCATTGGGGATGGACAAAATCGCCTGTGCCGACGACCTGGAT
>CAYIQK010000152.1:1287-3537 GCA_964365515.1 uncultured Planctomycetales bacterium
AGGATCTTTTGAAGAAGCTCTTTGGCGGCGTGCTCCGGGCCTTTGCGTTCCCACCCGGGGATCCCCAGCCGCGTGCGCATCTGCCCGACAAATATCCCTTTTTCAAAAAAGGCCTCAAAAAAACGCCTGGCCAAGGGCTCATGCAGATGTTTGTATTGAGGAGGCCCGAAGACATTGGCGAAATAGGAATGGACGATACCCGTCGAGGTTGTGGTCCCCTTGCTCATGACGGTGCCTTCCTTGAAAACAGAAAAGGCCTTGTCAACGCTCTCGAAACGTTCTAAGAGAGGGTGATCCTCGTCGATATCTTCATAATTGTTCGCGTAAAGGACAAAATCAATCTTCCAGCCGGCGATGATATTTTCGAATGTGGTCACCGGCAGGACGATGCGGGCATTGACCTGGTTGGGACTCATGATGATGGCGCGGTCAATCTGCCCGAGGGCATAGCCCGGCTGAAGATCATCTAAGCGCAGGAAAGCCCCTGTCTCCGTGCCGTAACCGAGGATTTTTCCCTCCGCAGTGATCTCCAGCGACCCCATGTCATCGGCGATGATCATCAAATCCTGGACAGTATCCTCCGCAATCCCGCGCAGGGCCTCCAAGGTCTCCGACTTGCCGGCTCCCGTATCGCCGACAAAAAGGATCACCGCCTCCCTGCCGCCCTGAAGAAACATCCGCACCAGCGCCCCGTGAAAAGGCCAGCGGCCTTTTTTCATCATGATGATATTGTGAAGAGTGAGGGTCATTTTTTTCAAGTAACCGAAATATCCGAACTCATCGCGCCGGGGGATGGCCGCCGACAGAAGACCGTTTTTTTCGTCATCATAAAAAACGGTCGGGAAAGAACTTAAGGAATCCAGGGCGTTTTCTTCCGCGCCGAAGACAAAGACGGCATCGGGCTTCCGGGTCAAATCCTCGTCTTCAGCCAGCTGGAACAAATTGCAGAGGGAGTGCCCCAGATCGGAAAACTTGTTGTGAAAATAAATAAAAATGATCAGGGACCCCACCTTGGCGGGATAACACAGCCATTCCTCTTTTTTCACGTCAATGAGATCCAATGGATTTTGGGCCACCCGCTCAAACCGGCCGGTCCGTTTGTTCATCGGAGGATTTAAGATCAACGGCGGATAAAGAAGGATCTGGCGTATCACCGGAATTTGGTTCAATTTCTCATAAACCGGAGCCGGAAAAGGGATATTTTTCTGGACGGAAATCGTGGAGATCTCCGCACCGGCGGCCACCTGACGATAAATCCTCGGGTGCTTTCCTGTGATATTCTCCTGAATATCCCGGTAGGCCCCGCGGATCAGATTCGTCAACTGACCGATCGTCATGCTGAATGTCCGGTACGGCTTTTTATCCAAATCTTTTCCCGTTGAATCGGAAATCACGAACCGGTCAAAACTGCGCCAATAATTGTAAAGATATTCGACAAAATCATTGAGAAGGTTGGGATCCCGCAAAAACACGGCGCCCTGAGGCACCACGCTGGGAATCAAATGGCCCGGCATCTTGGTGAGAAAACGCAGAACCTCAGTCAGGGTTTTGATATCCTGGGGCGCGATCTCTGTCTTGCCGAAAATATTGAGGAGATAGGAATTTCGTTTGCGCAATTGTCCCAATGCCCCTTGGATGATCTCCTGGAAGAGGGCGCTCAAGACCAATTCTTCTTCCGTTTCACAGATCCTGTCATGAATCCGGATAATGATTTTTTTATCGATAATACTGAAAGACCCTATGTTCATTCGAGTTTTGAAACTATCGTTTCTTTATTGTATTTCAACACCAAGCCGACCTTTTCAATGGCGGCGGCTATGGCCCCATTGATGGGCAGCTGCCGGCCGCCCAGCGAGGGATCTACTCCGAAAATCCTCATGGAATATGAATTCATTATAGGGATAAAAAAACCCTCATCAATTTTTTCTTGCACTTTTTTAACCGTCTGGGCATATTCCTTTTTGATGCGCAGGCAGGTCACCCATACACTGCGTCTGTTTTTATTTGGCACGGCTGAAAAACCAAACAAACGGCAGATCAAGGGACGAAACGAATAACAACCGCACCGGCCATTGCCTGGCACGCGCGGATCCGGCCGATAAAACACGCATCGGCCCAGGCGATTGGTCTTTTCCGCAGATTCCAGCCCAAACAAGGCTTTGTCCGTCCGCCACAAGGAAAAGGCCAGGGGCAGCATTTCCAAAACAGTTGTCTCCACCGCCGGGTTTTCACAGCATTGACCACAGCCTT
>CAYIQK010000153.1:0-3508 GCA_964365515.1 uncultured Planctomycetales bacterium
CACGATATCGGCGCCCTCGCGCACGTCCTGTTGGGCCTCCTTCAGGGCCTCGCGGCTGTTGGCGCAGTCCATCTGGTACGTCGCACGGTCGCCGAACTTTGGCGGCGAACCGGCCGCCTCACGGAACGGCCCGTAATAAGCGGAAGCGTATTTGGCCGCGTAAGACAGGATACCGACGCTGGAAAGATTATTTTTGTCGAGGGTCTCGCGGATCGTCTGGACGCGGCCGTCCATCATGTCCGACGGCGCGACAAAGTCGGCGCCGGCATCGGCGTGCGCGAGCGCCATCTTGGCCAGCAAAGGAAGCGACAGATCATTGTCAATGACACCGCCTTTGACGACGCCGCAGTGGCCGTGGCTCATGTAGGCGCACAAGCACACGTCGGTTAAAACGAGAAACTCGGGGAATTCTTTTTTGATCCGGCGGATAGCGGCCGGGACAATTGCGTTGGCGGCGTACGCCTGGCTGGCGCGGGTATCCTTGGCGCGCGGGACACCGAACAAAAGACACGCCTGGCCTCCGGCTGCGCGGTAAGCCTCAACGGCCTTGACGAGAAGGTCCGGCGAATAACGGTAAATCCCCGGCATCGCTTCGATAGTTTCCCTCTTGTTCTTCCCCTCCACGACAAAAAACGGCTGGATGAGGTCATCCGGTGTCAGTATTGTCTCCCGGACAAGGTTACGCAGTGTCTGCGACGCCCTCAGCCGGCGGTACCTGTTTCGTCTTTCGTCGTTCATCTCTCGTTTTTTATTGGGTGTCATCGCGTCTCCTGGTATTTTTTGAATTCTCCAATCAAATGGCAATCAGGACGATCCGGATTTTCAAGGTATCAACGCGTTGGGATAAAAGCTGATGAATTTTAAAAACGTAAGGACTATTCATCTTCGTCATGATCGGCCGAAACACCTTCAAGCAATTCATCCCATTCAGGGCCCCAAACTTTGTTTAGATCATGGAGTTTGTCAGGATGCTTCATGGCATCGATCGCAATAGCTTTGATAAAAGCCGCAAAGTGGGGCTCGGATTCCATTCGACGAAAGCTTCCCTCAATTTAAAGGTGACTGGCACCCGTACTTTTTTTACTTTTCAAATATAGAGTCATTTCAATGTCCTTACAAGCGGCCTAAATGCTTTTTCCAGACGAATCATAGCATCAATCATTTTGTCTTGAATCTCCCTCCATAAAAGTTTATCGCTTGTTTTCGGCCAGGGCGTTAAAAATAAACTTGAACAATTTTTTATATCTTCCAAACCGGATCATGTCTCGAGGGCTTATGTTCCCTAACAGCGGATTCAGTGTGGTAAACCATAAGGCTGTTTTCGCGGCGTCCCCTTTGAAATGCTCCGCAACAAGATTCAGGAGAATGGCCCATTCTTTAATACGCTCATGGAGTTCCGTGGGAATTTTTTCATCATACCTCACGGAGCTCAACGGCACCTCTGCGGCTTTAGAGATGTCTTCTTTTTTGAAATTAAGAAAATCTATAATTCGATTGTAGACAGGCTTATCATCTTTAAAGAAAGAAAGATAATCTTGTTTTGGGAAATTTGCGAATATATCGCCGGTTAAAGTTGTCATATTATCCCTCCGATGGTTTAAGCCACATATTTACCATAAATTTACCACATAATAACCATGTTGTCAAATGCTTAAGCATAAGTTGACCGGCCTTAATTTCCCTCTTGAAATTCTTGCTGGTTGATTTCGTCTCTTCAGAGGTCATTATTTCCCTAACCTTCAATTCCATAACCATTTATCGCCTTTAACAGCTTCAAAATCGTCGTACGGTACTTGCACCCACGGTCGCCGATACTGATATTACCACATTCATTACCACATTAACATGGGCATTCCCTATTTGAGCCTCGCCCACCGCGCATCGCGGCCACGGCCGAGGATTTTCAACCGTCCGTCTTTTCTTAAGCGATTCATGACGATGCGAATCATATCCCGGCTCACTCCCGGACAGGCCTTTTCGAGATCGGAAATAGCAAATTCCCTCTCAAAGGAAGCGATAGCGACTTCTATCAATTCCGTTTTTGCACCGCGAGGACTTTTCATCTGGCCCACACGGCTTTCAAATTCTTGGTATGCTATCTTCAAAATATACAAGAGGTAATTAATATAAGGCCACGGATCGTGCTTGGTTTCATGCCAAGATTGAGAACTTTGCTCCAAAGTTTCGTAATAACGTTCCTTGTTCTGCTCAATTAATCGCTCCAAGCTGATATATCGACCGACTTCATAACCGAGCGAATAACATTGAAGTAAAAGGAGAAGCCTTGAAACACGGCCGTTACCATCACGAAAAGGATGAATGCAGAGAAAATCCAGATTAAATGCGGCTAGTGCAATGAGCGGATAAACGTTCTTTTCTTTCAAGGTGTCCTGCCAGGATTCGATGAGCTTCTTCATAAAAGCAGGTGTTTTTGAAGCTTCGACAGTTTTGAAACGAACACGCTCCCTTCCGCCAGGCAATTTCTCAATAATATCAACATTTTTTTCTTTGTATTTGCCTGCATCCCAAATTTCACCGCGGCTCATTTGATGGAGTTTAAGAATTGTTTTCTCGGAAACGGGGATCTTTGTCCCTTCTCGATGAATCCAATCGAGAACCGTCCGGTAGCAGCGCACTTCTTCTTCGCTTCGGTCTTTGAGATGCCTCTTCCCAAAAACAACAGTACCAACCCTCTTTTGGTCAACCGTTACTCCTTCGATTCGGTTCGAGGAAACGGCGCTTTCAATCAAGGCATGTTCGCGCAAAACCTTGAGTTTTTGAGGCGATTGTTTGGTGAAAAGTTCCTGCTTTCCACGCGCCTCACCCAAATCCGCAAGATACCAGGAGGTGGTAGTGGGAATACTCTCAATTTTCTTTTCAAACTGCTGAAACGTTTTCAACTCTTCTCCTCACAATCGGATAGCATCTTCAGAATTCCCAAAATCGTCGTACGGTACTTGCACCATCTGACAGCCGTAGGTTTTGATGAAAATTGTGCCCCGAATGGCATACTCGTTAGGTGTCATCGCGTCTCCCGGCGTTTTCTTCTTAGTTCAAGCCGGATGGCTTTTACGCGTCTGCTGGACGTGCGCAGCATGAATTCATGCATTTGGTGAAGCCATTCCAGTTTTTTTTGGGGTGATATTTTCATGAATCGCAGGAGGCGTTGGTCGTGTGTTTCCCATTCAAAAATCATTTGTGCCGCTCCCGGAGTATTTTGATCCGTTTCAGGTCTTCGATGTCCAGTTTATCCACCGGCCGGTTGGACTTTTTTTTCATCGTGATGAGATGTTCAATCGAGATAACCGGCAATGTCAGGCGTCCGCATTTGACGGTCAAGGCTGTTTCTCGGGCCTCTTCGTAGGAAACGGGCGTTTCAATGATAATGTCGACTTCCTTAAGCTCCTGATCTTTGTAAAAATTGAAGGCCTTCATATGCTTGTTTTGAATCCAGTCCCGTCGCGTTACCTCATCGGCCATACCCATGGGATCAACGGGTTGCTTGACT
>CAYIQK010000154.1:0-3503 GCA_964365515.1 uncultured Planctomycetales bacterium
CTGTAGGCGGCGGCCAGCCCCAGCCAGTTTTGGCACTGACTCCAGCCAGCCTAGTCGCGGGTATGCCTTTCCGCTGAAACAATCGTAGCGATTTTGTTCCACCGAATGCCGTGGCTAAATTTTTTTTGGTGTCATCCCTGTTATTTTTATTTCACTCTTTTTCTTGTTCGATATGAAGGCCCTTCTACGGTTACAAATTTGCCGTTGTGGCTTAAGCGATCCAGTATTGCGCTCGCAGCTGGCCCTGTGAAGATGCTGCCCCAATGCTTTGGCGCAAGATTCGTTGTGATGATCGTGGGAAGATTCTCATTACGTTTTGCAATAATCTGAAACAACAAATCACCAGCCTCTTTATTTTGTTGCGTGTAACCCAATTCATCAATGCAGAGTACTTTGATATTTGAACCGTAGTGATTCACTTTGGTTTCAGGATGTCGTGATTTCTTGATCCTGCCAATCAGATCGAATGCGCTGATAAAATAAGCGCTTTCGCCTTTCATCATCGCGTCGTAACAAAGAGCCTTGGCGATGTGTGTTTTCCCTAAGCCCGGATCGCCAATAAAGACGATGTTCTGAGCGCTGCCGATCCAGTCGGCGTTGCGAAACGCAAGGATGTCGTTTTTTGAAATCTTGGAATTGAATGCCCAGTCGAATCCTTCAAAGGTGCGGATTTGGTTCGGCCTGATGCCGCAGGCATTTAATAATCTTTGGATTTTATGATCGTGCCGCAGTTTGCGTTCGGTTTTGAGAAACTCTCCGATAAGAATGCGACGCTCGTTGGATATTTCCTCTGACGGAGTTTTGAATTCCAACTCTTCAAGAAGACTATCCAAAGAATCAGGGTCAGTGTTTTGTTTTTTTGTCGTTGTTGTCATGGTCGTATTCCTCCAAGGAACGGGGTTGATAATCCAATGCCATGAGTTCCTGATTTTGCGGCGAGACTGAGTCTGCTGGCACAGACGCACTCAAGTTGAGTGAACTCATGATAAATTTAAGCCGAGGTGATTTGTGTTTTACGGAATCACGAACGAGAGATTCAATGACACCACGGCTTGTCGTTTTAAGAAGTTTAAACAACACGTGCGCCGTGACATAGGCGTCCTCGCCGATTCCGGCGTTTTGATCCAAAAATACGGCGACATCCGCAGACATGTTATACACGACTGCGTAAATACGCTCACGTTTGGCGCGCTCAGAGAGTTGCGAGACACTACGATGCAATGGATTGACGATGCTTATGCCGCGTCTGAATTCACGCGGATGGGAGGCGATTTTGCTGCCCTTGCTGTCAAAGAAATCGACGCGATTCGTTGATGCATGCACGGCTATCGTGTCGTTTCGGCAATGTGCCGGAATGGAGTAAGAATTGGTGTCGAAGATAATGAGTCCGGTCTTGGTCGGGGATTTCCCCGCATGCACATTGATATTTTGGCAGGTGTTGACGGGCAAAGGTTTGAGTTTTTCCTCGTTTCGTTTTTCCAAAGGAACGGCAGAAGTTGCCCGATGCATGGTATTATTTTTGTCGCGAATCCAGTCATGCAAAGATGCGTTGAGAGCGCTTAAACTTTGGTGGTGCACGGCGGTATTTTCGAAAGTGTCACGGATGGAACGAATGAGCCGTTCCACGCGGCCTTTCTCGTTTCCCTTGGCCGGATTACACAAATGGATTTCGAATCCGTAGTAACGCGCAAATTCCAGAAAAGCAGAGTTGTAGGTCAACGGTTGCCGCTTAATCACAACTGATTTCAGGTTGTCATAGCGGAGTCCACGCGGCGTACCGTTCATCGCCTTGAACGCCATAAGGTGACCCTCAATAAAAAACTCAAAGCTGTGGCGGGCGAACAAATGTGCAAATGCCAACCGGGAATAACTCAAGATCAAAGTGAATCCACAAAGACGCCCGAGCAAAGGGTGTTTTAAGAAGAACCAATCGACTTGCGCTTCCTCGCCCGGCAGGAATGTCAGGGGCCAGTACGTCTTCGCCATTTTTTTACGGCGCAATTCTTCGGTGTATTCCCTGACGGTACGCGCCGCCACTTTTACGTCGCGCTCTTGCAACCTCTGCCAGACTTGTACGGCTTTGAGTGATGGAATTTCGCGAAACCAACTCACAATCAGATCGCGATAGGAATCCAACAGGCAAGACTTGGTAAAAGATTTAAGAGGAACTTCGCCTGCGCAGTGTTTCGATACTACTGAGCGCGAGAGCTCCAATTCCTTGGCAATCTGACGTTGCGACAGACCTCGCGTCTCTTTGAGGTAACGGATGCGATTCGTGAGCTCGTCCATAAGATGATTCCAGGTTTATGAGTTTGAAGTAGGGATGATGGTAAGTGCCAAGTTTGAATTGAATCAGCTCGGTTAAAGCGGCATCGAAATCGCCACGAGTCAGTCGTAAGATTTTTCTGATCGTTTCAGGAGAATAAAAACTGGAACCTTCTTTGTTGGATACGACTGCCAAGAACAAATACAGGCTCATTGCCGCATGACTTAAGCGATGAAGATAACGGCCATGCAAAAGCTCGTGATCAACGATGCCGTAATTTTTTGCCCATCTCATGGTGAGCGTAGTGCCTCATGACACTTTATGAGACCATCGTGTCTTGTATCTCGTTCCGTGAGGCGTCCGTAGACGACCAGCCCGCGTCTTAAGGCACTTCCCCGACGTATCGTGTCTTGTATCTCACTAAAGCGGCGCACCGTGGTGGCTAAGTGCAATGTTATTATTGGAGAATCTGATGTGATCGTGTCTTGTATCTCAAGACGGCGTCGGATCCGCCAAGATTTTTGATGATCGGGGTGAACTCCCCGCCACGTTTTAACATCATGGTAGCGACCTTTGAAATAGTCGGGATTTTTGGCCAGCCACTCAATTTGGGCCTGTTTCTTGCGGCGACTCCGACAAGAATCCTTCGAGCAGGATTTCTGATGGGTGCCTTGGCGTGGGTCAGGTTTGTAGAATCGTCCGCAAAAATGACAGCGCGGTTGCTTGTCCTTATTATTATGTCGGTGTGGCAACGTAGGGATGGTGGGTGGTGAATTGTCCATAAAGACAATTCTCTCACCGCCGTCGAATTAACCCCATCAGAGGAATGAAATCCGGAATTAAACGAAATTTATTTTTTGTTGGAATTAAAAAAGAATCAAAAACAGAAATTAAGAATTAAAATCTCTGGCCGAACATCCCGCCAAAATCGGAATCAAATTGGCCGCCGCCTACATCAGCGAAGTTTTTTTCTATCAAACTGCTTTTTTATCCACCTATTTGTTCAGGAATAAACTGGGTTAGAATCCGTTTGGCATTTTCTACATCTTGCGGAGCATCAATTTCTGTCCACCACGAACCACTTATATCATAAATTTTTATTTTTGAGCCAGACATGGCCAACGCATTAATCACATTTTCAACATTTGCCATGTCTCCAATGTCACGTTCAACTTGAAACAAGGAATCCCAATATATCTTATGCGCCACACTAGGGATATATGAAATCCCCACGTAA